>JBJTMN010000119.1:0-5757 GCA_046070545.1 Ferruginibacter sp. | reverse complement strand
TCGGCTATATCTTTAAATGGTACTCCCTCAATTTCATTCAGTATAAATACCTCCCGCTGGCTGGCCGGCAATTCGTCCAGTGCTGCTTTTAATTCTTCCCAGAAAATATTACGCAGGTATTCTGTTTCGGGCGTCGCATCTGATGGCAGTAACATTTCCTTCCAGTTAAAGCTGTCATCTTCGGCGCCGGCATCCATAAAAATATCATCGGCCAGCGGTAGTTTATGCTTACGGTAATTATCGGTTATTTTATTGCGGGCAACCTTGTACAACCAGCCGGTAGCCTGTTCAATAGGCTCCGTATTGCCTGCAAACTGGTAAAAAACCTCCTGCAGAATATCCTCGGCATCTTCGGTACTGGCAACCCGTTGCCTGATAAATCCAAACAAACGCTTGCTTATGGACTTAATAGTGTTGGTAATATTTTTATTACGCTCGGCCGTCATTTCTATGGCTAATGTCATTGCTTCGTCTTTCTATGTTATAAAAGACGGGCGGGCATTAAAAATGTTTTAAAGAAGCTGAAATATTTTTTAAGATAGCAATTCCTGCTTTAAAAAAGGGCAAAACCGGTCTTTCAATAGTAAAAATCAATTACAGCGTTGTTGCCGTATTTTTTGTGTGGTTGGATAGATACGCCGATTTTTGTGTAGTTGGTCAGCAGCAGGTCCCGGTGACCAAGTGAGGGAATACCTTCATCAATAAGCAGAGCTAAAACAATATCCAGCGGGTCAGAATGCCCATAATCGCAACACTCCCCGTAATAGTGTTTTTTTAGTTTGGCAGCCCTGGTTTTCCGTTCGTGCCCAATATACCCGGTAATGCCTGATGCTACTGCGTGATATTTTGCGCTTTCAAAACATGGATAATCCGGGTACAGAATGCCCAAAGGTTCCATTGTTTGTAAAGTATTCACAAGCGATATAAAGTAAAAGGAATCTTCAGCCAGGTAACCATCACCCGAAACCGAAGGGTATGGAACCAATACCGTTTTGGCAAAAAGAGCAGGATTGGCACGTACCAGGTTCAATATATAAATGACTTCTTTTTCACCCTTGCTTAAATAACTAGTATTAGCTGCTGTGTTGCAAACGCTGTATTTTTTATCATTCCATATTTTACTGTAAGATGCCAGGGGTGAAACCGGAACAGTTTGCGAAAGCAGGGGTATTGCACAAAGTAAAAATATAGCAGTTAAGAAATGTTTCATTTGCCGGCGTTCAGTTACTATACGGCAAACTGCTATTTTTATTGTTAAAGAAAAAATAAGAGAGGCTGTTTTACGAAAGCATTAACAGTATATTACATCACGGTCAATACGTATTTGTCATATCCTCATCCACGCAAACGATATAATCAGCCTTGCCTTTATTTTCGGCCAGCAATTCTTTTATATTTTTTTGAGATACAGTGGTAATGGTTGCATACTTCAGGTCCGGTTGTTTTTTTTTCAGGTACCAGTTTATGCCATCAAAATTATCCGAGTGAAAAGATCCGTTATAATGAATGAACAGGTTACCCGGTTTAAAATTCTGCAGAATAAAATACGCCATGGTAGCATCTTTGGTAGCTTGTGCCTTAGGCATATTGGCTCCGCCGTGCCCTCCCATCATTTCCAGCATCTTTACATAACCGGGCAGGTTTGCGTCGTAATCCATGGGTAAAGGAGCCATCCAGCTTTTTTCAAGTGAAGAAAGCGTGTCAAGTGCCTCAAATCCCTTTTTTGAAACCAGGGATGCATAGCGGCGTGGGATATTGGTAGCAATAAACGCTGCATTTTTTTCTTTGGCAAAATTCACAATGGGAGCATAGTCTGTTTTATAATTACTCCATAACCTGGCTGTTGAGTCCAGCCCCTTTGCGCTTATTTTTCCAGCCAGGTAATTATTCAATGCTTCCTGGTTGTCGGCCTCAAACATTTCGGCACCAAAGGTCAAATTGCGTTTTTCGCTCAGGTCTTTTGCCACCGATAACTCCAGCCAATGTGAAATAGGATTATTATGAAACTCGCCAAATAAAACAATGTCTTTTTGGGCCAGTTGCTTTATCATTTTTTTATAGGACACTTTTTTGCCTTCAGAATTATATAAGATGTAGGCTGGTTTTTGCTGAGCAAAAGCAATTACAGAATTTGCAAGTAACAGGATAAAAAACAGGCATTTTTTCATATAATGAGTTTAACGGAAAGGTAATAAGATTGAAATGATCTTCAACAAAAACATTATAAATATTCAAAGGGCAAAATTTTCTCACATATATGCTGAACATTCCCGGAGCCTGACTGTTTCATTATTAAATGATGTAAACTTAATTTTCAAATCATCTTTTAACCCGCAACTTATTGTAAATTGTGGATCTTTAACTTCTTAAACCCGTTATAACTTATATGGCTTCTATTAAATCTTATGCAGCACAGGCTGCAACAACCCCGCTTGCACCATGGACCATTAACAGGAGAGATCCCAAGCCCCATGATGTGCAGATTGAAATCAAATACTGTGGTGTTTGTCATAGCGACCTGCACACAGCCCGTAACGAATGGCACGGTACTGTTTATCCCTGTGTACCCGGTCATGAAATTGTAGGGAAGGTTACTGCTGTTGGCAGCCATGTTACAAAATATAAAGAAGGTGATACGGTTGGTGTTGGCTGCCTGGTAGACAGCTGCCGCGAATGTGATAATTGTAAAGAAGGGCTGGAGCAATTCTGCAGCAACGGCATGGTTGGCACTTACAACGGCCAGGAAAAAGATGGCAGTGGCAATACTTACGGTGGCTATAGCAAATCCATTGTGGTACATGAAGATTTTGTACTGCGGGTATCTGATAAATTACCGCTGGATGCCGTTGCACCCCTGCTTTGTGCAGGTATTACCACTTACTCGCCGTTGCGCCACTGGAAGATCGGAAAAGGACATAAAGTGGCTGTACTTGGCCTGGGCGGACTGGGACATATGGGTGTTAAACTGGCTGTTTCCATGGGTGCAGATGTTACTATGCTTAGCCATACCGCCTCAAAAGAAAAAGATGCAGCAAGGTTGGGAGCACATCATTTTGTTTTAACCAGTGATGCAGAACAGGTTAAAAAAGTAGCCGGTAGTTTCGATTTTATTTTAGATACTGTTTCGGCCGATCATGATTATAATTTTTATTTAGGCTTACTGAACACCAACGGAGTTATGGTTTGCGTGGGTGCGCCACCATCACCGGCACAGGTGCCTGCTTTCAATCTTATTTTCGGCAGAAAAAGTATTGCTGGTTCTTTGATCGGAGGTATTCCTGAAACACAGGAAATGCTTGACTATTGTGCCGAACATAATATTGTGAGCGATATTGAAGTGATTGCCATGAAAGATATTAACGAAGCTTATGAAAGAATGCTGAAAGGCGATGTGCGTTACCGCTTTGTGATTGATATGGCAACTTTGTAGCATATAGAAATCTAAAAATAAAAAGCTGCCATAACTGGCGGCTTTTTATTTTTTGAAAAGCACGCTAATCAGTTTTGCAGTAACTTTCCTTTTAAATATACATATGAAGCAGTCTGTATTTTCACTGATATTAATTGTTTTGCTGGGCAATAGCTGCAGCACTGGTAAGTATGCAGGCAGCAATAAAATGTACAGGCAACAGGCAAAGCAATTTGCCAGCGAGCTAAAGAAGCAACCCGCTGCCGTTGATAGTGCCTTGATGGCCGCACAATGGGTAGGTACTACCAATTTCGGAATGCGTAAACCCAATTTTGTAATCATTCATCACACCGCACAAACAGCCTGCGATACCACCCTTAAGACATTTACTTTACCCCGTACACAGGTAAGCGCCCATTATGTTATTTGTAAAGATGGCACCATCAACCATATGCTGAATGATTACCTGCGGGCCTGGCATGCAGGCAACAGTAAATGGGGCAATGTTACCGATGTGAACAGCGTAAGTATCGGTATTGAGCTGGATAATAATGGCTTTGAACCTTTCAGCGAAGCACAGATCAGGAGCTTACTGGATGTGCTGAAAAAACTGAAAAAAGATAACAATATACCTACGGCCAATTTTATTGGCCATGCCGATATTGCTCCCAAAAGAAAAGTAGATCCCAATAAATATTTTCCCTGGCAGCAACTGGCAGCCAATGGTTTTGGTTACTGGTATGATACGGCAAATGTTAAACTACCTCAAAACTTTGATGCTATGCAGGGTTTACGCATTATTGGGTACGATACCAGGGATGCGGTTGCCGCCACCAGGGCTTTTAAACTGCACTTTGTTCAAAACGATTCCACAACCACACTTACCGATGCCGACAGGAAAATAATTTATGATCTGTATAGAAAATATTAAGCATCTGACTTTCGCTGCAAAACATAACAATATCATATTTTATTACTGTACCAGGTGCATTGGTTTGAAGATTCCTTTGGTTAACTTTGGTAACTAAAATCTACAGCATGTCCGGACGGATCATTTTCATTTCATTGCTTTCACTTATAGTAATAAATGTAAACGCACAAAAAACAGTAACACTTCCCAATGGCTGGTCGCTTTCTCCTGCAGGCCGCAGTTTACCGTTGGGAGATCTGCCTCTGAATATGGCTGTAAGCAGTTCAAAAAAATGGATAGCTGTTACCAATAACGGGCAAAGTAAACAAAGCCTTCAGCTGATCGATGTAAAAAAAGAGATCATCCTCGATAGTATTGAAATTGCCAAAAGCTGGCTGGGCCTTGCATTCAGCAGCGATGAAAAATATTTATTTGCCGGCGGCGGAAATGATAACTGGATATTGCAATATGCCATTGAAAATAATAAACTGGTATTAAAAGACAGTATCAGGCTTGGGAAGAAATGGCCCAACAAGATATCACCGGCAGGGATTGATATAGATGATGCCAGGCATTTGCTGTATGTGGTGACCAAGGATGACAATTCGCTCTACATCATCGACCTTATTACAAAAAATATTCTGCAGCAGGTTAAGTTAAGCGGAGAAGCATACACCTGTTTGTTATCTTCCGATAAAAAGGAATTATATATCAGCTGCTGGGGATGCGATCAATTGATTGTACTCAATACAGAAGACCGTAAAATTGAAATGCAGATTCCGGTTGGCGATAATCCCAACGATATCTGCATTACCAAGAACAATTCATTTTTGTTTGTTGCCAATGCCAATGACAATTCTGTTTCAGTGATCAATATCAAAGAAAGAAAAGTTGTTGAAACCCTTACTGCATCCTTATTTCCGGATGCCCCTCCCGGCAGTACCAGTAATGGCCTGGCTTTAAGTGATGATAATAAGACACTGTTTATTGCCAATGCCGATAATAATTGCCTGTCTGTTTTTGATGTAAGCAATCCCGGGTTCAGTATTTCAAAAGGATTTATACCGGTGGGCTGGTATCCTACCTGTGTTAAAGTAACAGGTAAAAAAATATGGGTAACCAATGGTAAAGGATTCAGCTCCTTTGCAAATCCTGAAGGGCCTAATCCCACAAAGAAAAAACAAAAAGTAAATTACCAGGGTGGCGATAAAGAAAAGGAAGTTCAGTATATCGGAGGCTTATTTAAGGGCTCAATGAGCATTATTGATATGCCTTCGGATAAACAGTTGGCCAGATATGCCAACCAGGTTTACCAGAATACACCTTACAGCAAAGAAAAAGAAAGCGGGAGTATGATTGAACCGGGCAATCCTGTGCCGGCTAAACTGGGAGATCCTTCCCCGATAAAACATGTGTTTTATATCGTGAAGGAAAACCG
>JBJTMN010000118.1:0-7361 GCA_046070545.1 Ferruginibacter sp. | reverse complement strand
TGCAGAAACATTAGGCGCCGTCCAGTTAAAACCGGTTTTACGATAAATAAAAGGTTCTGCCGCATGTTTCTGCATTCAGTAACAGAACCTTTAATGGTTATAATAGAAGTAACGGAGCGGTTGGTACTGCCAATTACTGGTTGTTTATCCCAACGGTGTTTTGCGAAAACCGCAACCTCGATGTGATACGGGAAGCATTGCATAATGAACTGGGGTATGCAGTTACCGCAAAATACAAATTGTACGCACACCAGCTGGTTGATGCATATAAAAATGGGGAAGATATCAGCTTGGTAAATTTATCTCCCGACCAACAAAACAAAAGTAACCGTGTTTTTAAAAATGTAGATGGAATAAAATTTTTGAATCACCAGGGCGGCTGCGGTGGTATCAGGCAGGATGCAGCAATACTAAGTAAGTTACTGGCAGCTTATGCCAATCATCCCAATGTGGGTGGTGTAACTGTTTTAAGTCTGGGCTGCCAGAATTTGCAGGTAGCCAACTTTATGAATGACCTGAAACAACTCAATCCGAACTTTGATAAGCCACTCTATATTTTTGAACAGCAGCAATCACAAAGTGAAGAGCAACTGATCGCAGAATCTATTCAAAAAACATTTACAGGATTAATAGAAATTAATAAAGCTGAAAGACAACCTGCTCCGCTGAGTAAATTAAATATTGGCGTAAAATGCGGTGGCAGTGATGGTTTCAGTGGCATATCTGCAAACCCGGCAGTTGGTTATTGCAGCGACCTGGTAGTAGCCCTGGGAGGAAAAATATTACTGGCTGAGTTCCCGGAACTATGTGGCGTGGAACAAAATTTAATTGACCGTACAAAGGATGAAGCTGCAGCAAAAAAGTTCATCAACCTGATGACCAATTACAATGAATCTGCATTAAGTGTTGGCTCTGGGTTTCACATGAACCCTTCTCCCGGCAATATCAAAGACGGCCTGATCACGGATGCGATCAAAAGTGCCGGTGCAGCAAAAAAAGGAGGAACCTCACCAGTTGTAGACGTACTGGATTATACTGAACCTGCAATAAAACCAGGCCTCAACCTGGTTTGTACTCCGGGTAATGATGTAGAAGCTACCACTGGCAAAGCTGCCAGCGGTGCCACTTTGATCTTGTTTACCACAGGCCTGGGCACACCAACAGGTAATCCTGTTTGCCCGGTTATTAAAGTTTCCACCAATAGTAATCTTACAAAAAGGATGAACGATATTATTGATATTGACTGCGGGCCGGTTATAGAGGGAGATAAGACCATAGAAGAAATGGGAGAAGATATACTGGAGTATTGTATAAAAGCGGCCAGTGGAGAAGTGATACCCAAGGCGGTACTGTTGAACCAGGATGATTTTATACCCTGGAAGCGTGGGGTATCTTTATAAAAAATAAATGTAAAAGCAAAGCGTAGACCGAATAAAAATGATGAGATGAAAAAATTCCTGGACGAAAATTTCCTGCTTCAAAGCAAAACTGCCCAGCAGCTGTATCATGAGTTTGCAAAGCCAATGCCTGTAATTGACTATCACAATCACCTTCCGCCTGAACAGATAGCCAATGATATCAATTTTGAAAATCTTACCCAGGTTTGGTTGTATGGCGATCATTATAAGTGGCGTGCCATGCGTACGAATGGTGTGGATGAAAAATATTGCACCGGTAATGCCAGTGACTATGAAAAATTTGAGAAATGGGCTGCCACTGTGCCGTACACATTGCGTAATCCTTTGTACCACTGGACACACCTGGAATTGCAGCGCTATTTTAATATTGATTCGATCCTGAATGCTGATACTGCCAAAGCCATTTATGAAGAAGCATCAGCCAAATTGCAAACTGCTGAATACTCGGTTCGCAATCTATTACGCAGGATGAATGTGAAGGTATTGTGTACAACCGATGATCCCACAGATTCATTGGAGCATCATCAAAAAATAAGTGCAGATGATTTTGAGATAAAAATATTACCGGCATACCGGCCTGACAAAGCGATGAATGTTGACGATGCAGCAACTTTCAATGCTTATGTAGATAAAGTTGAGTCAGTATCCGGGATTTCGGTTTCATCTTACACAGATTATCTGAAAGCGTTGAAGACCCGCCATGATTTTTTTGCAACAGTTGGTTGTAAGGTTTCTGATCATGGCCTGGAGCAGCTGTATGCGGCAGATTATACCGAAGCTGAGATCAAAAACAGTTTTGATAAGATCAGAAGTGGAAAGCAGCTGGACTTTACAGAAAATATAAAATTCAAATCGGCCATGCTGATTGAATTTGCAAAATGGGATTGTGAAAAAGAATGGGTACAGCAGTATCACCTGGGTGCTTTACGCAACAATAATGCACGCATGATGGACAAACTTGGTGCAGATACCGGCTGGGATTCGATCGGTGATTTTTCTCAGGGAAAAGCATTGGCAAAATTCTTGAATAAGCTGGATGCAACAGATCAATTGGGAAAAACAATTTTGTATAACCTGAATCCTGCCGATAATGAATTGATGGCAACTATGATCGGGAACTTCAATGATGGCTCTGTTGCAGGTAAAGTGCAGTTTGGATCGGCGTGGTGGTTTTTAGACCAGAAAGACGGAATGGTAAAACAGATGAATGCGCTTTCCAATATGGGTTTGCTGAGCAGGTTTGTGGGCATGCTTACAGACAGCCGGAGTTTTATGAGTTACCCCCGGCATGAGTATTTCAGGCGTATTTTGTGTAATATCTTTGGCGAAGAAATTGAGCATGGTGAATTGCCGGATGACATACCATGGACCGGGAAAATAATTTCAGATATCTGCTACAATAATGCTGCTGAATATTTCAGGTTCTGAATTACCTGAAGGCAGGCATGTAATACATCTTACGATACAGCCCCGGACATCCGGGGCTTTCTGATTCGGCTAAAGCTGATAATTATCACTACTATTACAAATGCAGGTCATACCTGCTGCATTCAGCTGAAATTAGCTTTACAACAGTAAATTAAGGGGAGTTAAAGGTTTATTTTAGTAACTTACCTGAAGCTTTATCTTATTCTGAAAAAATAATTTTATGAAAAAGATTTTGGTAACAACAGACTTTTCAGTGGCAGCACACAATGCTGTTAATTACGCTGCAGACATGGCGATGTCAATGAGCGCAGATATTTTAATACTTCATGTGGTCCAAACGCCTGTTGGCTACAGTGATCTGCCCATAGCGATCAGCCTGGAAGACATGATGCGTACTTCTGAAAAAGATATGCAGGATCTGAAGGTTGAAATAACCGGGCGTGTAAATGGTAAATTAAATATTGAAACGCAGGTTGGCATGGGAAGTTTTTTTGATGAATTACAAAATGTTTGTGAACAGGTAAAGCCTTATGCGGTGGTAATGGGAAGCCAGGGTAAAACAGCCGCTGAGCATTTGCTTTTTGGAGCCCATGCAACGCATGCGGTTATACATTTGTCATGGCCGGTGATCACAGTTCCGCCAGGAGTATCCTTTTCAGCAATTAAAAGAATTGGCCTGGCAAGCGATTTGACCAAAGTTATTGAAAGTACACCCATTGAAGAGATCAGCAGACTGGTACATGATTTCAATGCTGAGTTACATATACTCAATACGGGGAAAAAACAGGTATTTGATGCAGATATTGTATTTGAATCTGGCATGATGCAGGAGATGACTTTGGCAATGAAACCAACATTTCATTTCATAAGTAATGAAAATATTGAAGAAGGTATTCTGGATTTTGCTGAGAAAAACCAGATCGATTTATTGATAGTGCTACCTAAGCGACATAATTTGCCGGGTAGTATATTTCATAAAAGCCATACCAAGCAATTTGTACTGCATAGCCATATTCCGGTTCTGACGCTTCACCAGTAGGATTTGTTACAGGTTTTACTTTTCTGATGAAAATCAGTACATTTATTAAGTACGGTCATTGGCTCCGGGAAAGTAGATCTCTACTTTGTTACCGGGTTTAACAATTAAATTTTAGTATATGAAAACGAGTGGAAAAATACTGGCGGCAGTTGCAGCTGGCATTGCAGCCGGTGCTGTTTTAGGCATTTTATTTGCCCCCGACAAGGGAAGTGAAACCAGGCGAAAAATAAACGAAAGAGGAAAACGCTTCAGTGATGATGCAAAGGATATGATGCGAAAAGGCAAGGAAAAATTGAACGACCTGAAAGAAGATATTGAAAAGACAGTAGCAGATGTTGCAGAGAAGATGGCTTAACGGCTGATATGGCAAATAGTACTAACTAAAAAACGCCGCAATGGAAAAGGCATTTGAAAAAATTGAAGAACTGGCAGATAATATAAAGCAGTATGTAAATAACCGGGTTGATGCTGTAAAATTAACTGCTGCAGAAAAAAGTTCGGCTATAATTGCCAACTTAATTGCCGGGCTCATTGTTGCAACTGTCTTTATGTTCTTTATTGTTTTTGCAAGTATTGCTTTATCCCTGTTATTGGGCAATTGGATAGGAAGCACCTGGGCTGGCTTTTTGATCGTAGCAGGATTATATCTGTTGACAGGAATGATCGTATGGACAGCCAGGGAGAAAATAATCCGCCTTCCGATCATGAATGCGCTTATCAAACAATTATTTGGGGAAGAAGATGAAGAAGATTAAAAGTATACGACAATTACATGCTGAAAAAAAACGCATCAAACAGCAGCAGGAAGAAATGGAAAGACGTATCCGTGCAAGCTGGCAGGATGTAAAAGAAAATCTAAGGCCGGCAAATCTTGCCAAAGAAGCTATTGGCGGTATTATAAGAAAAAAACAACCGGTGATGAGCATGAGGACAGTTTGTTTAAAACTGCTGTTAATTTCGGCCTGACCTTGCTGGCAGGTAAATTATCTGAAAAAGCAGGAGAGAAATTAAGTAAGTTGTTCAAAAAATCTCACACTTCTTCGTAAACAATTCTCTCTGCCTGGCAGCTTCCTCCAGGCTTTAATCTTTATGTTTAAAATAGAAAGTGAACAGGTAAAATGCGAGTCTTATAAACTGGTAGGAACTCCAACGAATAAACTGAACAAAAATATTTTTATTTTTTTTATGCCTTTCACTCGTAATAGCCAGACAATCTTTATTGATAATATCCTCAATCTGATCTTCTGTTTGTAAAGCAAAGGCAGCATTGTAAACATCCAGGTTTAGTTCTATGCTTGCATAGGCACTGATATTGTTTATGTTATAGGAACCAATGGTAAGCCACTCACTATCGCACACAGCTATTTTCGCATGTAAAACAGTGGGCTGGTATTCGTAGAGTTCAATATTGTTGCGGAGTAACCAGTCATACATCCAGCGTTCGGCATATTTGGCAACTGCAACATCGGAAATACCTGCAATGATCACCTTTATTTTTACGCCTCGTTTGGCAGCATCCCGTAATAATCTGCGTATAATTTTTCCGGGAATAAAATAACTGCACATAATGGTTATATGCGATTTTGCATGACGGAACATATTGATATAGGTTCCCGAAATTTCATTCTTTCTCCGCACCCAGTCATTCCTTCTCATGCCAACAGTACTCATCTCTTCATCGGGGAAATTAAAAGCCTGTTTTTTCTCCTCGCAGGGGGTGGAACCCATTTTGGCAGTAAAATCATTCCATGTTTTCCAGCAAAGCACACAAAGGTCTTTTGCAATTTCACCCTCAGTATATAATGCAAAATCAAGCCAGGCTTTTTTCCCGGGGAGATCATTGTAGTTATCAGAAATATTTATGCCCCCGGTGATGGCAAACCTGGCATCAGCAACAAATATTTTATGATGCATTCTTCTGCCGAAATAAAAGTTTTTGTTCTTGAAAACAGGCTCAAAAAACCTGAAATTAACTCCTGCTTCCTCGAGTGATGAAATGAACCGACCGGATAATTTCTGTGAGGCATAACCATCTGCCATTAAATGCACAGATACATTTCTTTTTGCTGCAGCCTTTAATGCATTGGTGATGAGCAAGCCGGTTTTATCTTCTTCTAAAATATAAGTTTGCAAATGAATACTCTCTTCGGCCTGTTCTGTTAGCTGGATCATTAATTCAAAAAATGCGCTGCCTCCCTCTATCAATCTTACCTTATTGATCTTATTTTCTACAGGCACTGATTTTCGTTTTATTACTTGCATAAAATGAGTTACAGGAATGTTCTTTAATGAAAGGAAAAGTATTCGTTTATTATTTTTTTTAAGATGATATACATCAAACAGGTGAATGATGATACTCATGCAGGCACATCCGTGCACCTGTTATACCTGAAAGTAAGCTATAACCAGTATACATGTATTACATTAATGCATTTTTGTTTATGTTAAAAGGTTATTAAAAAGGGAGATAGAGGATTAGAGCATGAATATTAAAAAGTATTTTCGCATCCTGTATTATAAGAGTTCAGGCTATTCATCTAAGATTTAATTATCACCAACCAACATGTTAAGTATTTACTGATCTGGAAAGACGTGCAAACGGCTTATGGAATAAGTTCATAAAAAAAGGAAGGAATAACTAAATTATTAAATGACTAAAAAATCCGCTATGATTACTACAAGACTCATGAAAACCAGCAATATCAGGGGAAAACTGATCTATCTTCCATTAATATGCATGATACTCATGCATATGCCAATTGTGTTTGCAGGTACCAGTGCCCGCATTCATGCAGCTATGGTAAATTTTACATCCAAAAACGATACTGATACAGCCGTAACAGAACTACAGGCAAATAATGGGGCCGGTACAGATGCTGTGGAAGCTGAATATGAAAGTATGCGTCTCAATGAGATGGGTTTATCAAAGACTGCATTTAATTATGCGATGAAAGGGTTTAATTACCTGGTGCAGACCGGGAAACTTGCAAAGGATAATATCATATCGATCGTAGATTTTAGTAAACCATCTTCTCAAAAAAGATTATTCGTTATTGATCTGAGTTACCTGAAGGTCTTATATAATACCTATGTTGCTCATGGGGTTAATTCGGGTAAAGAATATGCAAATCAATTTTCAAACACACCAGAGAGCAATAAAAGCAGCCTGGGATTTTACGAAACAAAAAATACATACCAGGGTGGTAATGGCTATTCATTAAGATTAGCAGGATTGGAGCAAGGAATCAATGACAATGCAGAGAGGCGTGATATCGTAATTCATGGTGCGGAGTATGTAGATGAATCTTTGATAAGATCACAGGGATATATTGGCCGCAGCTGGGGCTGCCCGGCTTTACCCGAAAAACTGCATAAACCTATTATTGATAAGATAAAAAACGGAACCTGTTTGTTTATTTACAGTACCGATAATACTTATTTAAAAAAGTCGAAGATCATTAATGCTTAATAAGGAG
>JBJTMN010000117.1:0-3524 GCA_046070545.1 Ferruginibacter sp. | reverse complement strand
AAGGGCTCGGCGCCCATGCGGAAAGCCTGAATAAACAGCGAGATAAGAATGGACAGTTTGTAGCAGGCGCTGTAAATAGCTACCTGTTGTTCTTTAAAGATCTCGTTACCCGGCACCCACCATTTCAGCATGATCCTGTCCAGTGTTTCATTAATAACACCACCCATACCTACAATGATCATGGGCATAGAATAAACCATGATCTGCCGCCAGAGTTTAAGATCTATTTTAAAACGGATGGTCAGCACTTCTTTATATAAAAATAAAAAGGTGATCACGGCTTGTATAAGATTGGCAACAACGATATAATAAACCGGGTTTTTATTTACATCAACCATGCTGTTCCAGGAAGATCCGGGATCCGCTTTAGCCCTTACATAACAAACCGATAAAAAGAAAAAAGTAAAGAACAGGTAGGCTATGATGCCAGAAACCTTTGCCAGTGCATATTTACGGGGGCGCCCATCAAAGCGTAGTTTGGCAAAAGGTATTACTGCCAGGGTATCGATCATGATAATGATGATACTCAGTTTAATTAACTCAGGGTAATTGGTAATGCCTGCAAAAGTTGCCAGTTGCTGGTGAAAGAACAGCAATACCCCACCCAGTAAGATGGTGCTGATGATGATGGAAGTGGCAGTTGTATTATAGATGGTTGCCTTGTTCTCTTCTTTGTTGGAGAAGCGGAAAAAAGCGGTTTCCAGCCCGTAGGTAAACAATACATTTAAAAAGGGAAGTACTGAATATACCAGGCTCATCTTGCCATAATCCTCACTCAATAATACATTGGTGAGATAAGGAGTAACCAGGTAATTTAAGAACCTGGCGGCAATGGTACTTACTCCGTACCAGACTGTCTGACCTGCTAATTTTTTTATGCCGCTCAATTATGCTTTGGGTTTAGGTACAAATTTACCTTTATAATTTATTATTTAATGTGCAGTTACAATTTAAGCAGTTGTTAGAAGCTGCCATAAAATTCTGATGCAGGCAATAATGTTGTTTTTGATTACCAGATCTCCCGCCCGATCTTTTTTCTGAAGTCTTTCAATGTGCCTACTCTCTTTTTTACTTCCAGGCGTTTTTCCTTAACTGCTTTTGGCAGTTTGGTAGGCTTGCGTGGTTTTGGTTTTATGAGGGCCTTATTTATCAGTTCATTCATTTTGGTTACCACATCCTGCTTGTTGCCCAGCTGGGTGCGGCCTGCCTGGCTTTTAACCAGTAAAAATCCATCGGTATTGATCTTATTGGCCAGTTTTTGCTGCAGTAATTGCTTTTGTTCATCATCTACCAATATGGATGATCCTATATGCCAATACCCCTCTACCATGGTTTCCACCTTGTTCACGTTCTGGCCCCCTTTTCCACCGCTGCGGGCCGTTTTAAACTTTATCTCATCACTAATATTTACCATGTAGCCAAAATTAAGCAGAAAAAGTACGAATTTGCAGCCATAAGCGTTTTTAAAGGGTCTTATTTTTCGATAATAACTATTTTTTATACATTTTTGCATGAAACCAACCGGAAACAGATGACGAAAGGGATTTATCATTCACTGGTGGAGCGTAAGCAACAGCATCAAAAATCATTTGCCGTACTGATCGATCCTGATAAGGTAAACGACAGCAACCTGCTGCCCCTGATCGATATGGCTGTGGCCGCACGTGTTGATTATTTCCTGGTGGGAGGCAGCCTGGTCATTTCCAATTACCTCGATGAATGTGTACAGCTTATCAAACGCAGCTGTACGATCCCTGTTATACTTTTTCCCGGAAGCCCCAACCAGGTAAGCAAATATGCCGATGCGCTTTTATACCTTTCGCTTATCAGTGGCCGTAATGCCGATATGCTCATTGGCCAGCACGTGATCAGTGCGCCGCTGGTAAAACAAAGCGGGCTCGAAATTTTATCTACCGGTTATATGGTGGTGGATGGCGGCGCCCCTACCACTGTTTCTTATATCTCCAATGCATCTCCCTTACCTGCCGATAAAAATGAGATTGCCATGTGTACGGCCATGGCCGGCGAAATGCTGGGCATGAAACTCATTTACATGGATGCCGGCAGCGGTGCCCGCCGCGCCATCAGCGAAGACATGATCGCCAAAGTAGCTTCAGTCATAGAAGCACCTCTTATTGTTGGTGGCGGTATTATTGAACCCGAAAAAGCATACCTCAACTGCAAGGCAGGTGCCGATGTAATTGTGGTGGGTAATGCCATTGAAAAAGATCCCGCATTAATTAAAGAAATGGCCGCTGCCGTACATAGTGTGGCGGTGAAGGCGTAGTTTTTTTATTCCCGTCAGTTGTTATCTATTGGGCTGAGCTGGCAGTTTATCCTGAGCGAAGCTGAATGGCATTCTTGTACATTAATGCTTTATTCAACTTTTACCTGAGTGTAGGAATTTCATGAAGACATCAATCTGGGCAGAGCACTTCGGTTGTTGGTCAATAAGATCAGCAACATAGAAGAATGTAATCAAAGAAGCTTTATAATTAAAAAATATCTTTCCCCTTGCCCGTCGTTATCAAACTAAATAAACTTTGCTGCACAAGCTGCTCCCAGGCATTTGAGCAATCGCCATAGCATTCAAATTTTGGCACCAGGCCAATATGCGTAAAGCGCAGTTGTGTTTTGTTGTCCTGTTCAGTAATTTCAAAACTGATCGTTGTGCCTGTCCATTCACTTTGATCTTTGGTAAATGAAAGTTTGCTATCTGTAACAAGCCACACTACTTTTTTACCGGTGATACATTCAACTACTTTTTGTTTTGAATAATGGAATTCCTTCATGCGGTAAGTAAACTCATCATTCAGTTTATGGCTGCTGCCTTCAATTTGGCCCTGCCACCAGCCAGTAACATTATTAACAGCATTAAATACTGCTATCGGAGATTGATCTACCAAAATGGTGGTTGTAAAATCAGTGTTACTCATTTTGCTTTTTTAATGGTACATTCTGGAAACTGTCAGTCTGGCTTTGTCGACCCCGGGGTTATATCTTCAGCCCGTCTTCGACAAGCTCAGACTAGCAGTAAGAATAGTAAAGACAATTTTAAAACTATCCTATCAATACAAACTGCCCGTGGTGGTATGCCAGGTGGCTTGTACGGGTAATGATGATGTTTAGTTTATTACGATGTGGTTCTTTGGCAAAATCTTCGTCGGTAACGGCAGTATGTTTTTGAAACCATTCTTCAGGTTGCAAACTGTCAAACTTTTGTTTCAGCACTTCATTCTGTGTTGCCCAGTATGTTCTGAGTGTGGCGGCCGAAGGAAGTTCGCTCACTGCTTTATCGGGCGATTTGATAAAAGTTTCAAATAATTCAGGATACATTTTTTCGCCCAGGCCCAGCAGGCGCAGCATATCATCGTGCACAGCTATCATATGGCCCAGCAGGTATATGCCCCTGTTTTTGCCGGGGGCAATTTCATGCTGCAGCTGTTCATCGGTAAGTGCATGCAGTGTGGTATCAAAATTTTTCAGCAGTGCATACCACCTGTCGAATACCATTTTAAGGGTTG
>JBJTMN010000116.1:0-2027 GCA_046070545.1 Ferruginibacter sp. | reverse complement strand
AGGCTTTTCTGTATCACTTCTACCTTTACTTTTATGCCCATCTGCAACAGTTCGTTGGCAATATAAGATCCCAGGTCGCCATAAATGGGTATGGTCAGCAGCTTAATTTCCGGCAGATCCCTTCCGTCGGGATAACCGGCTTCGGCCAGTAGCTGTTTTGCTTTGGCAATATCATAATGGTATCCCTGAACGGCAACCGAATCAAAAGAAGGAAGCCCCGCAGGTACAAAGCCGCTCTCGGCAGCAATGCCAATGCTGTTGCGCAGGTAGAGCATCATTTTCTTCCGGTTAAAGCCGTAATTAATTGCCTGCCTTATCTTTTGTAATCGCAGTGGTGAATTTTTCACCAGTTCATTTTGCTCATCAACCAAAATACCCAGGTATTCAATGTTCAGGTAAGGATGTTTGTGCAGTTCAATTTTGCCTTGCCATATTTTTTTGAGGTTGCCGGTTTTGGTGAGCACTTCATCTTTAAAGGAAGGATCAATATCATCAATAAAATCCAGCCTGTTTTGCTGAAACTCTAAAAACTCGGTTGCCTTGCTGTTAAAGAAGGAAACTTTAATGCCATCTAAATAAGGAAGCCTGTTTCCCGCCGCATCCTGTTCAAAATAATGCTCATTCTTTTTTAAGATCAGGGCCTGCCCTTCTTCCCAGGCAACCATACAGAAGGGTCCACTGCCAACGGGGTGGCTGCGAAAATCGGTCTTGTATTTTTCTACCGCTTCTTTGGCGATGACAGAGCAATACTGCATGCTTAAAATGCCCAGTATGGATTGAAAGGGACGTTGCAGTTTTAGCTGAAACGTGGTATCATTGATGGCTTTGAATCCATTGAGTGAATCAACCCGGTTATTGAATATCCAGGCACCCGGACTGGCAACGGCTTTGTCAATGATCCTTTTAAAACTGTATTCAACATCGTAAGCATTTAACAGGCGGCCTTTCCCGTTTGTAAAACAGGCATCATCTATGAAACGCACATCGTTCCTTAAAAAGAAAGTGAAGGTCAGATTATCTGCACTTATCTCCCATCGCTTTGCCAGCGAGGGTTGTATCTGCATATTGCTGTCTATTTCCACCAATGTATTATACAACTGGTGCACCACCCACATCACCTGTTTGCTTTTGGCAAAGGCCGGATCCAGGGTGGCCAGGCCGCTGCTTTCGTTGTAGTGAAATATCTTTTTACCGGGATGATTATGATTTTTACAGGAAGAAGCAATGAACCACAAAGGCACAAAGGCACAAAGGAAAAGGATGAGCGGTTGTTTGTATTTGTAGTGTAATGCCATAAAAAAACTAAATTAGCATTTATATACAAACTGATATGAAACAAATACTAAAAGCATTCATAATTCTTCCTTTTTCATTTTCCGTTTTTAATTGCCTGCAGGCCCAGCCATTAAAGCCACTGAAAGCTTTTACCCATGCAGATACCTTGCGTGGTACTTACGGGCCAACCAGGACATGGTGGAACCTGTTGCATTATGACCTTAATGCTTTTTTCAACCTTAAGGACAGTTCCATTGCCGGGAGTAATATCATCCATTTTGAAGCTTTTAAAAAATCTGCCATCATGCAAATAGATCTTCAGGAGCCCATGATCATTGACAAAATACAATTTGCCTCTTTGGGTAGTAATAAAATTGAAGTAATAAAACCTGAAGACATAAAAAAAGACGGCAACGCATATTTCTTTCCTTTAAAAGATTGCAATATCGGGAATGGAAATTTTGTAACGGTTTCCTTTCACGGCAAGCCCCGTATCGCCATCCGCCCACCATGGGATGGTGGTTTGATCATGAAGAAGGATGAAAAGGGTAATCCCTTTGTAAGCATCGCCTGCCAGGGCCTGGGTGCCAGCGTGTGGTATCCCTGTAAAGATCACCAGGCAGATGAGCCGGACAGTGGTGCAGCAATGCATATCACCATTCCCGATACGCTGATGTGTGTGGGTAATGGCCGCTTCGGAGGTAAAATTAATAATGGTAATGGAACTTCAACATACACATGGTCAGTAAAAA
>JBJTMN010000115.1:0-3268 GCA_046070545.1 Ferruginibacter sp. | reverse complement strand
CAATTCAAAAGGCCATTCTACAGGTACTGTAAATAACGGAGTGCCCAATAGTTTTGAATTGGTATTTTCAACCCTTACACCTGCCTGTATCATAAACCCTTTAAAAGCACGATTGTAATTTACATAGGCTGCATTGATGTTTTCATCGAAAGAAAATTTATTGTTTTCGCTGGAGGTCTTGCTGCCTTCAACACTGTTCCGGTTAAAATTATTCTCCGTGTTTACAAAACCAATTTTACCTCCGTATCCTAATCTTCCTTTCCTGAAATTCTGCTCATAATCCACTTTCAGGGAGTAAATCCTGATATCTGTTGGCGATACCATCTGGTTTGATGAATTGTATATCTGGGTTCCTGATGAATTATAATATGTATTTGGCTGCGACTGGTTGTTGCGCAAATTAAAGATGCCGAAATCAGCGTCAATATTCAATTCGCTGCCACCTGCAACTGCATAACGATAGTTTCCGTTAAAGTTAACATTGGATCTTTTGTTTTTATTATCACCCGATCCAATGGCTATTCTGTCAAGTGTATAAGTAGGGGTGTAATAGATATTCATCGGGCCATTGGTAAGGGTTTGGTTGTCTGCAATATTCCCGTTTACAACCACCCCAATGGTGCTTTTTTTGTTGATGAAATAATCCATACCCACCTTAAAGTTGTGTGAGCCGTTATTGCGGTTCGTGATCGTATTTGTCTGGTCAAAAGTACTATCAGCGCCCGTTCTGGTGGACCTGATACTGAATTCATTTTTACCCCTGTTGTAATTGTAGTTTCCAAAAACATTCACTTTCGCATTGCGGTGGTTCAGTGAAATGCCTGCATTGTACCTTGCGTTGATACCAATACTATATCCTGCATTTACCGATCCGTTGGTACCTATAGTAAGGTTTTTCTTAAGCCTGATATTGATGATGCCGGCATTACCAGCAGCTTCATATTTGGCAGATGGGTTGGTGATGATCTCAATTGATTCTATTTGTGAAGACTGCAAAGATTTTAAATAAGCAGCAAGGTCAGCCCCCGCCAGAGGGCTTGGTTTACCATCAATATAAATCTGAACACCAGTCTTTCCGGCCAGGCTCAGGTTATCATCCTTATCTACCATAACGCCCGGTGATTTACGCAACAGTTCCAATCCGTCATTACCAACAGCATTGATGGTTCCTTCCACATTTAATATGGTTTTATCTGCCTTCACTTCTACCATCGGTTTTTTGGAGCTTACGGTTACTCCCGAAAGGTCTTTTGTTGCGGGCTGTGCTGTAAGCGTGGGCACTGCAGCATTTTCATTTTCCTTCACTTCAAAAACAGCTGAACTTGTTTTTTTAATACCCGCCGAAGTTACGCTCACAAAATAATTGCCTGGCTTTACCGGGGTAATTTCATAACTGCCACTGGCGTTTGTAACGGCTGTTTTTACCAGCGAAGAGTCTTTCGCTTTCTGCAGCATAATGGTAGCTGCTGCTACGGGTTTTCCGCTGTTATCGTTAATTTGCCCGCTTACTTTAGACGGACTTTGCGCAAAAGCGGTAATTGTTGTGAAAAAGCTGATAGTGCATATCAGCGCTGATTTCTGTTTCATGGCTATACTATATATTTCTGTTTAATAAATCCGGGCGCAAGTTAGTCAAGCTGAATTGTAATCAGATTGTCATAATTAACGAATTGTGCTTTTTTAAGGATGAATGGTAATAAAACAGAATCCTCATTTGTTTACAGTAAGGACGAATAAGTAACAACAGTATTTTAAGTCCTGCTTATTAAATCATAAAATTGCTCTGAAACCCGGTTCATTCAACAAATTCAAGGATATCTCCGGGTTGGCAGTTAAGCACTTTGCAAATAGCTTCCAGTGTGCTGAAACGGATGGCTTTCGCTTTACCGGTCTTTAATATCGATAAGTTCGACAAAGTCAGGTCTACTTTTTCAGAAAGTTCGTTCAGCGACATCTTTCTTTTGGCCATCATCACATCCAGGTTTACAATTATGGGCATACTTATACGGTTAATTCGTTTTCGGTTTGAATTTCAACCCCCTTTTTAAATATCTGGGAGATAACAAATACAAGCCCTGCATAGATTATCAGGTCTGCTGAAAGAGCTCTGCCTTCCAGATCAGCCACATCTTTCGCAAGCCACTTCAACTGGCCGTTGTAGATCAGTATTGCTACCCATACAAGTATAAGTGTGTAGGCAATATTTTCCAGCTTTTTAGCCACTTCCATCGTAAATGGGTTTGTCATTTTTATAGTACTAAGCACTTTAATGACCATATAGGCCGTGTAAGCCTCCAGGATGAGAATGGCAGCTTTAAGTGTAATGATCCCGGTGTAATACCAAACATCATATTGCCTCAGGTTGATCCAATCCATCCCTTTATATAGTTTAGGTACCATCGCTGGATTTGCCAAACCTATCCCAAAGGTCACCAGTATGGCACCGGCCTCAATCATCAGGCCTACAAAAGTTATCCATGCCAGTATATTCATCACCAGCAAAATTGTTTCTGTTCTTGTTCTAGTACTCATGTTGCTTGTCTTTTAAATTGAAAAGCAAATGTAGATGATATTTATTGATAAACAATAAAAATATTGCTATAATAAATAAATATTTACTCAAATTCAGTATTTATAAGCCAGGATTTTTTTCCATGGTCTATGAAAACAGGTAATATTAATCCCATAAAAATGATGAAATAACTGCGTTACCAAAGGCTTAACTTTGCCGCCAATTATGAAGACAAAATCTATTAAAAGAGATAAGGTAAACATCATTACGCTGGGTTGCAGTAAGAATATGGTGGACAGCGAGGTACTGAGCGGACAACTGATCGCCAATGATATTGATGTAGTGCACGAAAATGCAAAAAAGGATCACAATATCGTTGTGGTAAATACCTGTGGCTTTATCGAAAAGGCAAAGGAAGAAAGCATCAATACCATATTGCAGCAGGTTGAGTTAAAGCGCCGTGGTAAACTGGATAAAGTATATGTTACCGGCTGCCTCAGCGAACGTTATAAAAATAACCTGGAAGAGGAGATACCTGAAGTGGATGCTTATTTCGGTACGATGGAATTACCCAATATCCTTAAAACATTTGTTGCAGCCCTCACTTATCTTCATGTAGGCATAATGTTGCGGCGTATACAACAACCTTTCTCCCATCAGGTCGTGCTTATAATCTGCATCAAATGTTTTAAGGATATTGGGTAATTCCATCGTACCGAAATAAGCATCCACTTCAGGTATCTCCTCTTCCAGGTT
>JBJTMN010000114.1:0-2122 GCA_046070545.1 Ferruginibacter sp. | reverse complement strand
AATTTTTCTGAAATGGATTCACTGGCTGTAGTTACCAGGTCTATATTTTTAGCATAATGCGTTATCCATTTTTGTTGTGCACTAATTATGATTTTCGAAAACAAACTGAATTTCACCGAAGGATTCAGCAGGTTAATATTGATATAGTCCCTGAAATCAACCAGCGTAATGCAATTACTAAAATGCTTTTGCAACCGATGCATAAGAATAAGGCTGCTGAAGGGATGGCTGGATGTAATAAAATGTGTGAAGGGATTTTTTTTATGCTCCCCAACAATGGCATTGTACCATTGGGTAATATCGGCCTCAGCACTATATCGTCCTGTTAATGCAAGAAAACTGTTGTGAATTTTTTTAAGAATAGCCGCACCCGGTTCCCAGGATTTTTTAAAAGGCAGGTACATGATCTTCAGGTTTGCTGATTGTGCAACGCTATAGGCTTCATACCCGGTAGAGCCCATGTGCTCCCCGGCTTTAATATCCTTCATGTATTCCCAGTCTCTGGTAAAAACGGTTACTTCAACTCCTGCAGCGGCAAAAGCCTTTGCCCAGCTTTCGGTACGCAGGCCCGATACCGAGTTACTCTTCTCGCCGTACAGGTATGTTATTAAAGCAATTCTTTGCATCAGCCGGTAATTAATTTTTTAAAACAGTGCCACATACGCAATATATATGCCCGTAACAATGAGTGAAAATGATATGATCCTCATAAAATTATACGGTACAAAATATAAGCGCTGCGCCTTTACAATAATATAAACAGTTGAAGCCAGGTTGCCTGCAGCCACCGCTATTGCTGCTCCCTCTTTTCCCAGTAAAGGGATCAGTGTAAAATATCCTGCCACTGTTATCATTACAGAAAACACAGCAGACCGGGCAATGGGCTTATTGTCTTTTGCCAGCAGGTTGGCAATTGATACGACCTGTATTGCTCCCGAAATGATTACATTAAAGGCAAGTATGCCGATTACAATATAGGCCGGAATATATTTTTCATTTGTAAAGAGGTGTAAAATAAATTTCGCCAGCAGACCCAGTAACAATGCACAGCTCATTCCTATATAAACGTAGTACTCCAGTATTTTTGCATAAATACCTTTTGCATTCTCTTCCTTAGAGATAGAGAGTGCGTATGCGGTAAAGGCCTGGAAGAATGCGAATGTTCCCAAACCCAGGATACTGGCGGCATTGGAGCCTATCTGGTATAAACCGATCTCCGCTTTATCGTGCATTAAAAAATTGATAAAATAAGGAGAAGCAGCTCCCATTACCCAAAAAATAAGCCCTGTTGGCACCAATGGTAAAGAAAACCTGATCATCCTGCGCAACTCGGCATAATCAAATGAGCGGACGGAAATATATTTTCTGAGTACAATAATGGTTATTACCAGCGCCAAAAGAGAAGTGATACAAGCAGAATAATATATACCGGGTATACCGATCTTCTTAATGAGAACAAACCAGATATTCAAAACAACAGTAAGCAAAGAGATAGAAAGGTTAAAAGCAACAGCATGTAATGGTTTTCGACGCACCCTGAACCAGAGATTGAGCAGTTTTTGCGTGCTTGCCAGAAAGATATTAATAGCAAATAAAATTACAACAGGATATAAATGACCATCACCCAGGATAAAGGACGCAATAAAATAAGACCCCGCTGCCAATAATACCGAGACCGAAAAACCAAGTGTTAATGAAAAGAAGAACCAGTTGCTGGCAGCTGTGCTCCTTCCTTCATCTGTAGGTTTGTCCCAATACCATACAGAAAAACTATTATCCATGCCGAAGATGATAAAAATAGTGATGATCGACTGCATGCTGCCCATCAGGGCAATGATACCATAGTCGGAGGGCAGAAAGACCTTGGTATACAGCGGAATAAGAAACACGCCAATAAAGGACGTAATGATGCCCGATAATCCGTAGATAAAGCTATCGCCCAGTATTTTTTTTCCGTGTTGTTTAAAATCCATTATATCAATCCTCTTTTTTCAAGTTCGTATGCGGCAGCTTCATCCTGTAATCCGTATTTTGCTATAGCCTGCTTGGTGAGGTCTTGTGTTTTTGTGCTGAGTTTAATATCTGCGGGTAGTTGAAATTCTTTGATAAAAAAATCTGCCTG
>JBJTMN010000113.1:0-4374 GCA_046070545.1 Ferruginibacter sp. | reverse complement strand
TATTGAATGTTCTCATTGTGTATATTTTTAAATGTTTGAGTTTTAATGAACAGATTGCACATGCAGTTGGTTCTCTATCTCATATTTTTCATGAAATCCCTGAAGCCTGCAGTCAATTTTTTTAAGGGGTGCTTTAATATCCCTGAATTCTTTGATCAGCTCCAGCACATCAAAGTCTATATAATCGGTATTGGATGCATCAATTAAAACAGTAGAATTTTCAGGTAGTTCGTCGAGCAGAACCCTGATGGCAGCTTTGTTTAAAAAAGATACTTCTTCCGATAAGCGTATCTTAATAACATCTCCCTGTTGGTGTTTGTTTTTATGAAAGAAATATGAGTTTTTAAGATTGCCATGAAGCACAGCGCCAAAAGCAGCCACCAGGCCGGCCATTACACCAATTAATAAACCTTCGCCTTTTAATGGAGGATATAAGCCAAACAGATCGATACCAATGATCACCAGCACGGTAACAAAAAATGGAATGTATTGATACTTCCCGTTACTAATAACCTTTGAAAAAATAGCAAGGTTACAAAGTTTATAACCAGTCAGCAGTAAGATAGCGGCCAATGCTGATAAAGGAATCAAATTCAACAGGCCCGGTATGCTTATCACACAAACCAGTAATAAAGCCCCGTGAAAAATAGTTGACAATTTTGATTTTGCGCCTGCGTGTAAATTAGCCGTGCTTCTGACTATCACACTGGTTATAGGTAAGCCGCCAATCAGGCCCGATGCCATATTACCCACACCTTGTGCAAACAGCTCCCTGTTGGTATTGGTAACCCTGCGCTCGGGGTCAAGATTATCTATGGCTTCAATACACAAAAGTGTTTCTAACGATGCAATAACAGCGATCATGATGCCGGTAACAATTACTTCCCCGTTTAAAAAACCATTAAAATCGGGCAATGTAAAAAAGCTGAAAAAATCAGCAGCGCTTTCAGCTGCTTCAATCTGTACCAGGTGTTCTTTACTAACAGATAAAGAACTGCCGGTAACTTTAAAGATCTCGTTGATCACTACAGCAACAAGTACGGCCACCAATGCTCCCGGAATAAACTTCACCCTGCTTTTAATAAAGGGCTTCTCCCAGATGATCATGATCAGTATTGAAACAATACAGATAATTAAAGCCCCGCCGCTGATGTGCTGAATGGGTTGAAATAGCTGGTGCCAGTCTGCATCACCAAGCCCGAACATTTCCGAAATATCTCCCTTTGCATTTTTATCATATCCTACTGCATGCGGAATTTGTTTGGCAATGATGAGTATGCCGATACTGGTAAGCATGCCTTTAATTACACTTGAAGGAAAATAATTGGCAATACCGCCCAGCCTGGCTACGCTCATTAATATTTGTAAAATGCCGGCTATTAAAACAGCGCAAAGAAAAAGATCAAATGCGCCAATATTGGTAATGGCAGCAAGTACCAATGCAGCAAGGCCTGCAGCCGGACCGCTCACGCTTAATTTAGAGCCACTCAAAGAGCCGATCACTATGCCGCCTATAATTCCGGAGATCAGTCCGCTGAAAAAAGGAGCACCGGATGCCAGTGAAATTCCCAGGCACAGCGGCAGCGCCACCAGGAAAACTACCAGACCGGAAGGCAGATCTGATTTTAGAAATTTTGTATTCAGTTTCATTTATGTTTATACATTTTAATTGTAAGAATAAATTGGAAGACAGTTTACTACTTCGTTGCATTGCAGGCATACCAGAGTTTATTGCTTTACCAACTGCCTGAAATAAAAAGCTGCCAGGTAAAATACGGCTGCAGGCATTTAAAAATACTTGTTCGGTAAATCATTAAAAAGATAACACTGCCTTTATAGCATGAACAGGCTTTTCGGGAGCCATTAAAAATTGAAGTATGCTTATGCTGCGTTCGGGGGAGGAACAAGCAGTTCGCCATGGAAGGCGGTGTAGGTGCCTGAATTTTCGTGTTTGTGATACTGCGAAATTTCAGCGTAGAAATGACTGATTATATGAAAACTGTGCAGAAATTCTTCGGAAAGATTCGTTGATGTTGGTGCTTTCTCTTCGGTATTATTACCCAAAGGGTTTGAAGATTCTTCTTCATTTCCCGCAAGCGGAGAAGCATTTTTTTCTTTTGTATGCTTTGCAGCTTCCTGCTGGCTGGCTATTACAAAGGGAGTACTAACCGTAAGCCATATCAATGCCAGTATTAAAAATACAGCAGAGCACAGGTGAAATGCACTATATATTTTACGGTTTCTTTTCATAAAGAATCTGCAATATACAGATTTGTAATTTTAAAAAGGAGCCCCGCCTGTAAAAGCAGCTGTTAAAAATAAAATATGACAAAACCCAAACAATCATCACACGCCAGCGTTCACTTAGTATAAAGCAATCAGGACCTGGTCTTAAATTTATTAATGGCGTTTCTGGTAAATTCACTCAGCACCAGTCTGCCACTGATCGCCGCTCTTTCTTTCAGCAGTTCATCCCAATGTTCGGTTCCTTTCCAGAATATTTTTTTCATTTCGGCCATGGCCGCAGGGTTGGAGTGTGCAAGTGTGTTGGCTAATTTGTAAACCGCTTCATCCATATTTTCAATACTATCATGTAATTCAGCAAAAAGCCCTTTACGCTTGGCCCAGTCGCTGCTGCGCCAGCTTGTGGCATCAATTGACAGGGTACTGAATGCAGCAGTGCCAACCTTTCTTTCCACAGCCGGACCCACCACAAAGGGGCCAATGCCCACAGCCAGTTCGCTTAGTTTAACTTCGGCTTTATCCGTTGCAATGGCGTAGTCAACTGCAGCAGCAATACCAACGCCACCACCCACGCATTTTCCCTGTATGCGCCCGATGATGAATTTTGGGCACTTACGCATGGCATTGATCACATGGGCAAACCCGCTAAAGAATTTTAATCCTGCTGCCTCGTTTTCAATAGCCACCAGTTCATCAAAACTGGCACCGCTGCAGAATGTTTTTTCGCCGGCACTTTTCAAAATAATCACTTTGGTATCATCATGCGTTCCGGCAAAATGAATCTCGTGGGCAAGTTCCTCCAGTATCTTCCCGGGCAGTGAATTACTTTGCGGATGAAAAAATTCAATGGTATTGATGCCATGTTCAATATGGCTTTTTACGTATGATTCACTACTCATAAAAAATGTTTTGAGTATAAATATAAAACGTTATTGTTCTTTTTTCTGCACCATGGTCAATATGGTTGCTATGCCAGTAACCTCCCCGGTTTCGTCGATCATCTCTACCAGCCACTTCACAATGCCTTTATCAATGTCATCGCCACGCTTAAGATCTTCTGGTTTTTCCACAACCCTTTTATCATTCAGCAGTTTTTGTTTACAGGTAAAGCGGATATGAATTTCACTTCCGGGATAAACCGGTTTTGTAAAACGCAACTCATCAATTCCATAGTTTAACAGCACCGGATTTTTTTTATAGCTGTCAACAAACAGTCCGGCAGCAATACTCATGATGAAATAACCATGCGCCACCTGGCGCTCAAACATAGTGCCTTCAAAATCGGTTGTTTTAATGTGTGCGTAAAAATGATCTCCGCTTAAATCTGCAAATGTATCAATGTCTTCACTGGTGATCGTTCTTTTTTCGGTGATGATCTGGTCTCCAATTTCCAGCTCTTCAAAATATTTGGTAAACGGATGTTTACCCGGATCTTTTCCGGTAGCGTATTGCTGGTAAACATTCGTAATGGCTGTGATCGTTGTTGGCGAACCCTGTATGGCTGTGCGCTGCAGGTAATGCTTTACGCCCCGCAGTCCACCCATTTCTTCGCCGCCGCCGGCGCGGCCGGGACCACCATGCACCAGCAAGGGCAGTGGCGAGCCATGACCTGTACTTTCTTTGGCACACTCATTATTCAGCACTAAAATTCTTCCATGATGCGATGCTGCGCCCACAACATATTGCTGAGCCATTTTATGATCGGCTGTTACAATCGTTGACACCAGGCTTCCTTTACCCAGCTTACTCAGCGCAATGGCATCTTCAGCTTTTTTGTAAGGCATAAGGGTGCTAACCGGACCAAATGCCTCCACTTCATGTACTTCTTTTGCAGTGAAAGGATTTGGGTTCATCAATAATACCGGGCTCATAAAAGCCCCTTTGTTTGCATCAGCACCTACCACTTCCACGCTATCTAAACTTCCATACACAATTTGTGAAGAAGCCAGTAGTTTCTGAATTTGCTCTTTTACTTCGTTTCGTTGCGTTTGTCCCGCAAGCGAACCCATTCTCACAGCAGCATTCAGCGGATCTCCAATAATGGTTTGCGAAAGTGAAGCACCAATCTCTTTCCACAGATCTTCCATTTTATTTTCCGGCACAAAAATGCGGCGGATGCCGGTGCATCGT
>JBJTMN010000112.1:0-4439 GCA_046070545.1 Ferruginibacter sp. | reverse complement strand
CAGTAAACGTTCAAAAAACAGCTGCACATTTTTTTTCTTATCATAAAAGGGGATCAGCAACACACTATAATCGTCCAGGTCACTTTTATTATACCGGTTATAATTCAGAAAACTGTTATTACTTTCATTATCCGTTTTCAGCAGTTCCTGCTCCATGATCTCCTCATCCTTTATCTGCATTTTTTTCAGTTCTACTTTTGCATCAAAATATATTTTTGTAAAGTATGGTTCATAATCAGCCGCATGTACCAGGTTACTGTCAACCAGTGTAACCAGCAAAGACAATACCTGGTCCTTGTAATCATTCAATGTCGTTAACTGCAGCAATTCAGGAAATAATTCCTTTGCCAGCAGTAAGGAATCGCCCAGGCTACTGAACAAACTGGTATAAGCATACCTGTCTGCAAATACAGGAGGGTCCTGCATGATCAGCTCCTTAAATAAACGGAACGATTCTTTTGTCTGGTGCCTGGCAAGCGCTTTAAATACCTCATTTTGAAAGAGGCTGGTATCGGCAGTTTGTTCAAATATTTGCTTCAACAGGTTTACAATTACAGGCTTGACAGTATCTTTTATATATCCCAGTTCCGCTATCAGTTTAGCCTTACTGTCAAAATATCCTTTATCACTAAGATTCAGCCTGGCTATAGCTTTAATAATAGCGGGAACTCCCTGTTCGCCAAAATAAATATTGCTGATGGACTGTTGTGCTTTTTTTTGTGTTGCGCTGTCTTTGCTGAACAGGTCGGCAAAGAACTCATCTACCCGGCTGCCATAAATATCCCTGCCTGTTTTTTTCCCTGCTGGTTTAATGCTGCTGAAAAAAGAGTTTACAAAACTGCTTTGCCCTGTCAAGGTATCTCCCATGGTAACCAGCCCTATCGTGTAATTATCTTTAAGCATTACCATACGGCTGATCGTGCGGGACGAACCGGTATCACGCAGACTGAACCGGTATCCTTTTATATTATCGATAACAAAAGAGTCTTTCTTATACAATACCAGCCCGGTTTTTGCATAATAGTTCTTTATCTCTTCGGCCAGGAAAGCGGCTGAGTCCCTGGCATAAAAATATTTGGGATATTCTTGTACGCTTACACCAATCGTCTCGCCCGTTTCATCACTTTTAAATAAGCCATTCTTTGTTTTGGGCCAGTAACTGTAATACCCTTTCCCATTATTGCCGTTCGCCATATCGCTGGCTGCATTTTCAGTAATTTCCCTGATATCATTATTTATTTCCGGGGCCACCGGTGTATTCACGGTGAAATGCATGAACGTATCTACATACAGCGATGCAGCTTTGTATTTAAAATCTGTAAAGCTGAATGAATTGAAATAACTGCTGAAATCGGCCTTTTTATTTTTGCTCCTGGCTGCTATCACATAATAATGCGGGCCTTTAATGATGAAGCGGGCAGATACGATTGAACCATCTTTTAATTTTTCCTTTACATCAAGACAGGGATACCCTTTATAGTTCTTTCTTTCCCGGCTTAGCTGTTTATCAAAATTTTCGGGGTTCCTGAATGATTCTTCTATAAGCCCGAGGTCAAAATCATCTTCATCCAGGAAACGGAAATTATAAATCGATTTTTTCATCAGCAGGAATGCATCACCGCTTGATTTGTCTACCGCTTCATAATCCCAGCGGTCGGTCATATCGGCACTGTTACTGTTCAGGTATTCAACAGGCTGTTGCGGGAATTTTATGGAAAATCCGCCCTGTGCAGGCTGAAAACTAACGGGAGTATTGGTTGCTTCTTTTAACTGTATAGACGAAAAAAAGCGGGCAGCTTCTTCCCCGTCCACATAATTTTCCTTACCGCTCATTTTAAAAATGATCACTTCAAAAGGCGTAATAAAAATATTATACCGCTGCAGGTCGCCCCGCCGGGTACGGTTGCTGATGTCGAAGCCTGCATAGCCATTCCTGCTGATGGCTTTTTTAGAAACTATCTTTCCCGGAATGTTCTCATATAAAATACTATCTACTTTATTTAAGACCTCTTTTTCATTTTGCCCCAGGAAAGCCGCATGTGTTTTAACACGTGTCACCAGGTAATAAGCACCATTACTCATGTCGGAGTATTGTCTCCTGTCCAGCATCTTGTAATCGTTACTCAGTTTAAATAAAGATCCCGGCATGTCCACTGTAAAAAATCCGTCATCGGCAGTTTGTGCAGTAAAATGTACTGGTACTTTCAATTTATCTACCGCTTCCTTTTGTACAGCATCGCGGTCGGTCATTTGTATGGGGCGAAGGGTATACCCCTTTTTGCGTAAGAGCTCAATTACACCTCTTTGTCCGGGCAAATGAGCAGCACCCACCCCTACAAAGAGCGAACTTTTTTTTATGATCGTATCAATTGAATTGGCCTGTATCTCATTTCTTTTAAAAAGGAATTTTTCTGTAAATGCTTCAGACCTGTCCATCTTCCGGTCCAGCGAATCCATCAGGTCCAGGTCGCCGCGGCGGTAGGCATCCTGTGTTTTTTCAAAAATATCATAACGTGATTCCCCATCCGGATCAAATGATTTCTGTTTTTTTTCTTTGGCCATATCGGCATAGGCCTGCATTACAATTTTTTCAGTCTCCACATAATCTTCCACACCCGTGCCGCGTTTACCCAGTTTTTTTCCTGTCTGGTAAATGTACAGGTCCAGGAAAGTGTCTTCTTCAAAATCTTCTTTTTCCTTGTACGACCTGTAAAGGAGGCTGTTCACCACCGTTGGTTCACTGCTCATGGCAGCTTTCAGTACATTTTCATATTTGGGAATACGGAAAGAATTTTCGGTGAGGTAATCGCCCCTGGGCGCTTTTACAAATTCCGCATAGTTCTCTTTGATGCGGTTCATACTCACCATCTCTCCCTGCCAGACTTCCGGATTAAGTTCCAATGCTACCGCATCCACACTTTTGAGTGCCATATAGAACGAATCGCTTAAATGAAATACCATTTTGCTGCTAACATGCATGGTACCAAACAGGTATGATGGCTTTGATAAACCATTTCCGGTTATTTCCCATAAAAGGCTTGGGTATTTTGCAGCCGGTTTATTTTGCCCAAAGGAAGCAACTGAACCAAAGAGTAAAACAGCCAGCAGGGCATTATGAGGCTTTATAAACATGATAGCTAAAATTAATAGAACAGACGGGTACCATGTTAAAGATGCGTAGAACCAGATAAACCACAAAATTATCTGCCGCTATTTAACGGTTTATAGTGGTTTTATTTAATGCAGGAGCTTAATTAACGGCTCATTAATAATATTAGCCCAAAAATATGGCCGTAATATACTACCTTTGCCCACTTTAAATCATGCCGTAACATGATAAATGTCCTCGAAAAAGGGCTACATCACTGTAAACACTACAGAACAAGGCATGTGACACAACAAAATTAAATACGTTACATGAAATTATCCCAATTCCGGTTCGACCTTCCTCTAAACCTGATCGCACAAAATCCTACCAAACGCCGTGAAGACAGCCGCATGATGGTGATTGACCGCAAGACCGGCCAGATCGAGAACAAACATTTTAAAGAGATACTGGATTATTTTGATGACAAGGATGTGTTTGTAGTAAACAATACCAAGGTTTTTCCTGCACGTATGTACGGCCGCAAGGAAAAGACAGGTGCTAAAATTGAAGTTTTTTTATTACGTGAACTGAACAAGGCCAATAAGCTTTGGGATGTGATCGTTGATCCTGCCCGTAAAATTCGTGTGGGTAATAAATTATATTTTGGTGAGAGCGATGAACTGGTTGCCGAAGTTATAGATAACACTACCAGCCGTGGCCGTACCATTCGTTTTTTATGGGATGGCACGGATGAAGAGTTCAGGGGCATGCTGGAAATACTGGGAGAAACTCCTTTACCTAAATACATCAAGCGTAAGCCAGATGAAGAAGATAAGGAACGCTACCAGACCGTTTACGCAAAGCATGAAGGAGCTGTTGCTGCTCCCACTGCAGGTTTGCATTTTAGCCAGGAACTGATCAAGAGGCTTGAGATCAAAGGCATCCGTTTTGCAGAAGCAACCTTGCACACCGGCCTTGGAACCTTCCGCCCTATCGAGGTTGAAGATTTGAGCAAACATAAAATGGATGCTGAATATTACCGCATTGAAGAAACTGCCTGCAACATTGTAAACAAGGCAAAACAAAGCGGCCACCGCATTTGCTCCATTGGTACTACTACCATGAGAGCCATGGAATCCTCTTTTACCGCACAGAAATTATTGAAACCATCCGAAGGCTGGACGAACCATTTCATTCACCCCCCATATAATTTCAATATTGCCGATTCACTGGTAACCAATTTTCATTTACCGAAAACAAGCCTGATGATCATGACCTGTGCATTTGCAGGTTATGAACTGGCTATGGAAGCCTATAAAAAAGCCATTAAAGACAAATACCGCTTTTTCAG
>JBJTMN010000111.1:0-5639 GCA_046070545.1 Ferruginibacter sp. | reverse complement strand
GAAGTCATCCTACCCTTTTACCCACCAAAAGAATGGCAGAAGTGAATGTTGCAAAAACAATACAAAGAGTACCGGAAGGCCATTACCTGCAATGGGTGAATGCCTGTATAAAAGGTTACGGCAACAGTGAGCTCAGTTCTTCATTTGATTATGCCGGGCCATTAACAGAAACTATTCTTATGGGCAACCTGGCTTTAAGAAGCTGGAACATTAAAAGTGCAGATGGCAAAAGTTTTCCGGGAAGAAAAAAATTACATTGGGATGCAAAGAATATGAAGATCACCAATTTTGATGAAGCAAACCAGTTTGTAAAAAGAACGTACAGGCAAGGCTGGGATCAGCTGTAAACAGATATTTAACCAAAAAAGAAATTCATGAACAGGAAGTTAAGAATGGGAATGATCGGCGGTGGTAAAGATGCTTTTATAGGAGCAGTACACCGGCTGGCCATGAACATGGACGGGCAATGCGAACTGGTTGCCGGCACATTAAGTGTAAACCCGGAGGTTGCTATTGCATCGGGCAAAGAATTATTTTTAGATGAGAGCAGAATATACACTGATTATAAAGTAATGCTGCAAAATGAAGCAGCCATGCCCGACGATAAACGCCTTGATTTCATCAGCATTGTTACGCCAAACTTTGTACATTTTGATCCGGCCATGATGGCGCTGGAAAACGGCTTTAATGTGATCATTGAAAAGCCGGTTACATTTACTTTGGAGCAGGCTAAGCAATTAAAACAGAAATTAAAAGAAACAGGTTTACATTTAATGCTGTGCCATACCTATACCGGTTATCCCATGGTAAAGCAGGCTAAGCAATTATTGAAAAACGGAACGTTTGGAAAAATCAGAAAAGTATATGTGGAGTATCCGCAGGGATGGTTAAGTACTTTTTTAGAAGGTACCGGGCAGGCTCAGGCCAGCTGGCGTACCGATCCCAAAAAGAGCGGAAAGGCAGGAAGTATGGGTGATATTGGCACCCATGCCTTTAACCTGGCGGAATATGTAACAGGCTTACAGGTAACAAAAATATGTGCCGGTTTAAATATTGTTGTGGAAGGGCGACTGCTGGATGATGATGGAGCTGCTTTTTTACAATTCAATAACGGTGCAACGGGAGTTTTAATGGCTACCCAGGTTGCTGCAGGCGAAGAAAATGCAGTAAAAATAAGGGTATATGGAGAAAAAGGCGGATTGGAATGGAAACAGGAAGATGCCAATACCTTACTGGTAAAATGGCTTGACAAGCCTACCGAAATTTACAGGACCGGTGCCGGGTACAACAGTTCTTTTGCTGCGCATAATACCAGGATACCGGCAGGCCATCCCGAAGGATACCTGGAAGCATTCGCAAACCTGTATAGGAATTTTGCATTAACCCTTAAGGCAAAAATTAATGGTATGGCTCCACAGGAGGAATGGACTGATTACCCGGGAATTGAAGAAGGCATCCGGGGCATGGCATTCATTGAAAATGTGGTAGTCAGCAGTGCGAGTGAAATAAAATGGATGGATTTTACAGTTTAAAAAACTAACAATGCAAACAATAAAAGGGCCCGGCATTTTTTTAGCACAGTTCATGGGCGACAAAGAACCATTTAACAACCTGGAAGACATCTGCAGATGGGCTGCATCATTAGGATATAAAGCCGTGCAGATACCTACCTGGGAGAGCAGGCTGATAGACCTGAAACTTGCTGCTGAAAGCAAAAACTATTGCGATGAACTGAAAGGAAAAATAAATTCCTTTGGACTGGAGATCTCTGAACTGAGTACACATATACAAGGCCAGCTGGTTGCAGTAAACCCGGCCTATGATGTGATGTTTGATGCATTTGCCCCCGCTGAAGTACGCGGTAATGCTGCCGCCCGAACAGTCTGGGCCGTGCAACAGGTAAAATATGGCGCCAAAGCTTCACAACATTTAGGGCTTACTGCTCATCCAACTTTTAGCGGCGCATTGTTATGGCATACTTTTCATCCATGGCCACAACGCCCTGCAGGTTTGGTTGAAGAAGGATTTACAGAACTGGCAAAACGCTGGCTGCCCATCCTGGATTATTTTGATGAATGTGGGGTAAATGTTTGTTACGAGATCCATCCCGGAGAAGACCTGTTTGACGGTATCACTTATGAAATGTTTTTGGAAAAAGTAAACAATCATGCAAGGGCCTGCTTGTTGTATGACCCTTCACACTTTGTATTACAGCAACTGAATTATATTGAGTATATTGATTTCTATCATGAACGCATTAAAGCTTTTCATGTAAAAGATGCTGAGTTCAATTCAACAGGCAGGCAGGGCACTTTTGGCGGCTACCAGAGCTGGCTAAAGCGTGCCGGGCGTTACCGCAGTCCGGGTGACGGGCAGGTAGACTTTAAAACCATATTCAGTAAGCTTACCGAATATGGTTATGATGGCTGGGCGGTAATGGAATGGGAATGCTGCATCAAACATCCTGAAGATGGAGCAAAAGAAGGAGCTCAGTTTATACAAGACCATATCATACGGGTTACTGAAAAAGCATTTGATGATTTTGCAGCTACCTTACCGGATGCTGATCTCAACAAAAGAATACTTGGAATCAAATAATATAAATTAAACGTTAGTATGAAGAAATTAATTGCATCTGCTGTAATTGTACTGGGCCTTTTTGCCTGCAACAATGCTGAAGAAAAAACCAAAACCGGTGAAGGCGAACAAAAAAAGAATGCCGCCATGGACAACCCCGACTATGATGCCGGGCTTAACCTGGCCGCCAAATCGGATTGCTTTACCTGTCATAAACTACGGGAAAAACTGGTTGGCCCAGCCTGGGGTGATGTAGCAAAAAAATATGCCAACACACCTGAAAACATCGAATTACTCAGCGAAAAGATTTTGAAAGGCGGCCAGGGCGTATGGGGAACCGTACCGATGGCAGCGCATCCGGGCATCACCAAAGCCGATGCGGAAAAAATGGTTAAATACATCTTATTACTCAAAGAATAAAACAATGATCAAATGAAAAGAACAGCATTAATATTGCTTGCAGCAGTATCCATTACTGCATGCAATTCGCAATCAGAAAAAAAGGCCGAAGAACCAGTCGCAAACAAAACCGATAGTGGCTGGGTTTCTCTATTTGATGGAAAAACGCTCAACGGCTGGCACAATTACGGAAAGACAACCGTTGGCGAAGCCTGGAAAGTGGCAGATGGTACACTTTACCTGGACACCACCAAAAAAGCCGGATGGCAAACAGCACAGGGCGGAGATATAGTAAGTGCAGATGAATATGAGAATTTTGACCTGAAACTGGAATGGAAAATAGCGCCCGGCGGAAACAGTGGCATTATTTACTATGTGCATGAAGACACAACCAAATATAAATACGTTTGGCAAACCGGCCCCGAAATGCAGGTATTGGATAATGACCTGCATTCAGATGGTAAGATACCAAAACACAGGGCCGGCGACCTGTACGACCTGATCAGCTGCAAAACAGAAACTGTAAAAAAGCCGGGCGAATGGAACGAAGCTGAGATCATTGCTAAAGACGGCAAGCTTGATTATTACCTGAACGGAACCAATGTGGTAAGTACAACCCTGTGGGACGATGCCTGGAAAAAATTAGTGGCAGGAAGCAAATTCAAAGAATGGCCCGATTTCGGAACTTATAAAAAAGGTCATATTGCTTTGCAGGACCATGGCAACACCGTTTGGTACCGCAACATAAGAATTAAAAAACTTTAAGAATATTTCATCAATAAAAAAGCTGCACATTAACCTGTGCAGCTTTTTTATTGTAAGGCAAGGCCTTAGTTTATTTCTTCAAGAGTTTCTTTACCTGTTTATTGCTGGCTGCAATACTGCCATAAAAATCAGGTACATAATTATTTTCCTGCTCAACCAGGTAGTGTTTTACACCAGCCAGTTTTGCATTGGCAAAAATCGTTTTAAAATCAATAGAACCATTTCCCACTTCCGTATTCTGTGTTTTATCATTTTTATTCATATCCTTCACATGCCATAGATGAAACCTGCCGGGGTTTGCTTTGAATAAAGCAACCGGGTCATATCCGGCACGTACAACCCAATACAGGTCCATTTCCATCTTCACCAGGTTACTGTCTGTATTTTTCAGTAAGATATCATACCCATGCTGCCCGTTATAATCTTTAAACTCAAAGTCATGGTTATGATAGGCCAGTTGCAGCTTTGCTTCCTTACATATTTCTCCGGCTTTATTGATACGCTCTGCCAGTGCTTTATATTTATCTATTGAATCTCTTCTTTCTTCGCTTAACCAGGGAATGATCAGGTAAGAATTTCCCAACTGGTTGGCAACTTCACATAAATTTTTCACATCATCACCATTGCCATTATTAAAAAGGAATTTGTCTGGCATATAATGGCCGCTGGGGCTCGTAAGATTATTTTGTTTTAGCAATTCAGCCGTTTCTTTAACGGTATGTCCAAAGAATTTATTTTCTGCTGAAAGTCCGAACATTTCCAATTCAGTATAGCCTGCTTTGGCGATCTGGCTAAGCACTCCCGGTAAATCTTTTGCAACACTTTCACGAAGTGTGTACAACTGAAGCCCCACCTTTTGATTTTTGGCAAAAGCCAAATCAGGCATGGCCAAAATACCCGCTGAAAGAATAGCTGACTGGCGTAAAAAAGTTCTTCTTTGCATATTTAAGATTTAAAATGATTAATCTGAAAGTTATAAAAATAAAACAGCATTCCAAAAAAGTGGAATGCTGCATTCGTTTCCGGTTAATAAAAATTACTGTACAGACACAAAATTCTCCATTTGTGTAACCCACACACCGTCTATTTTACGCCATAGTGCGGTATAGTAACCTTTATAATGATAAGGCGATGTATAAATGAGTATGCCTTTCTCAATTGCCACGGTTGCGCCCCGGGCAAATTCTATTTTTTGAAACTCCCTTTCAAAACGGATAGAGGGATCATTTTCAAACATTTTCTTCCAATCAGCCACTACGGCTTCCTTGCCAGAAATTAAACTGCCATCGCTCGATATTTCTACATAGTCATCTTTCCAGTATTTAGCCACACCGGCTACATCTTTTTTAGCAATGGCTTCGTTAGAAGCAGCCCTGGCTACACGGATATATTGTTCGGCTGCAACCGTATCTTTTTGAGCATAGGATGTACTAAAAAAACAAACCAGGTATATTAAAATTGAAAAGCTTTTCATCATTCACGTATTTAATTGTTCAAAAAACAAGTGCCGTAACATCTTTCATTTGCTACGGCACCTATGATATTCATTCAGAATTATCCGGGGCAGATCATAGTATCTGCTTCAACTCAATTGAAAAATCAAGTTTCATTTTTAAAATGATCGGGTTCTTGGGGTCATCATTGATCCACAATTCCTGGGAGTCATCCCTGTCACGTGAAACCAGGTGAATGCAGCGGATATATTTATCCTGGTCATCAACCTTAACAACATAAAACGGATCTTCTTCATCTACTACCTGAAAAACCTGGGCGCTGAAAATACTTGCCTGGATGAAAGACTCTCCCTTTGTTTTTAGCTCATTAAAAACCGCATTACTCACCCATACAGATGTTTCAGCATCAAGATCATGATTACCATTACTGAAACGATTCATCTG
>JBJTMN010000110.1:0-2809 GCA_046070545.1 Ferruginibacter sp. | reverse complement strand
TATGGACAGTACTGCTATTACACCCGATTTAAAAGTTAAGGTAACCAATAAACAAATCCTGCATATTGCATTACCTATAACGCTTGCTATACTTATTCCCCAGATCAATATGCTTACCAACAGCATGTTCCTGGGAAATTTAAGTACCGAGGCACTGGGCAATGCCGGTATCACCGGTGTATTCTACCTGATCTTTGCTGTTGCCGGCCATGGATTGAACAATGCCCTGCAATCTGTTTTTTCACGCTATGCCGGCAGCGATCATCCCGAAGCGTTTAAAACCATCCTGGCGCAGGGTATCCGTATATGTCTGCAGTTTGCCATAGCCGGTATACTCATTACCTGGTTCATTGCGCCCCTCATTCTTAAACAGGTTGCCGATCCTGCAGCTTATCCCCAGGAGATCGGTTTTTTAAAGATCCGCATCATGGGCCTGCCCTTCCTGTTCCTGTTCCAGATGGGGAATGCTTTCCTGGTTGCATCATTAAACAGCCGCTGGTTAATGATCGGTTTTATCTGCGAAGCCGGTATCAATATTCTCCTGGATTTTTTGCTCATCAAAGGCCGTTTTGGTTTTCCGGAACTGGGCTTCAATGGTGCTGCTGTGGCATCGGTAATTGCTGAGATCGTGGGTATGATCGTGGTGCTGATCGTTCTGTATCGCACCGGATTAAAAAAGCAATATGAATTATTAAAAGACTTTGCTTACAACAAGATCATCACAAAAGAAATACTGAAAATATCTGCGCCATTGATGCTGCAGTATGTTATCAGCGTTACTACCTGGCTGGTATTTTTTATATTGATAGAAGGATTGCATGATGAGACGGCCAAAGCCATCAGCAATACCATGCGCAATGTATTCGGACTTACGGGTGTTTTTGTGTGGGCATTTGCCAGTACCACCAATGTGATGGTGAGTAATTTAATGGGGCAAAAGCGGGAAGACAAAGTGCTGGAAGCTATCACCAAGATCATGCTGCTGAGCATTGGCTTTTGTATAGGCATGTGCCTGCTTGTAAATATATTTCCAACCGCTTTCTTTGGCCTGTTCAGCCAGGGTAATGCATTTGTGCAACAGGGCATTCCGGTACTACGGGTGGTAAGCATCGGCCTTATGTTCATGAGTATTGCCAATATCTGGCTCAATGTTGTAACCGGCACGGCCAAAACCAGGGTTAACCTGGCGATAGAGATCGTTGCCATCAGTATTTACCTGGTCTATACCTGGTATTTCATAAAACTCCATTATATCTCACTTGCCATGGCCTGGAGTAATGAAGTGGTTTACTGGTCAAGTATCTTTATTATGTCGTTTATTTATTTACGGAGTGGTAAGTGGAAGACGAAGTGATTACGGTTTAATTTTTGCTTTCGCCTTTTCCCGGTTTTGTTTTACCCTGAACTTTACAATTTTACTTACCAGGTCAAGTGGTACCTGTTCATTCAACGGAAACTGAACAGAGCCTTTACCCTGTTTGTAAACCGACAGTTCTTTTTTAAAAGCTTCGTTGCCGTTTGGCGTTGCATAAAAGCCGATATGATTTTTAAAGCCGGCAAAATAAACCAGCGGGCCATGGAATTTATAGGCCGGCATCATGTAGGCGATCGTTTCCTCTGCCTGTGGCGCTGCTTTTTTTATGGCGTCGCGGAGTTCCTGCATTTTTTTTTGTACATCTTCCGGGAACCCGGCCATGTATTCAGGTACATTTTTTGCCGGTACTGTTTTGGATTTCATTTTACGTGTTGATTTATGTTACTGTTCAGCTTTTAACTTTTTGTGGTATAAATAATAGGAGACGAAAAGAAATATTATTGGCAGCAATATGAATAATATATCTGCCTTTAAACCCACAGTTGCTGTTACCGAATAGGCAGCGCCTACCAGGTCGAAGAACAAACCTGCATAAGCCCATTCCTTAACGCGGGGAAATCCCGGAACCAAGATACCGATCACGCCCAGTAATTTGGCAATGCCGATGAACAGGACAAAATAGTGCGGATAACCCAGTGCTGCCATAAAACTTACTGCATCTGCATTAACCAGTATCTGCGGTATGGCTGTGAACAGCATGAAGGCACCGAATAATCCTGTGATGATCCAGTAAAGTAAATTGGTTCGTTTCATTTTTAATTGATTTTGTTGTAAAAATTAAGATTTTTTCTCGTAGTTCAGTAACCAGTGGTTACCATATTTATCGGTAAGATCCCCAAAAGTGGCACCCCAGAAGCTTTGTTCCAGTGCATGGTCTTTGTTTCCGCCGGCAGCAAGTTTTTCATAGAAGCGTTGGATCTCTTCTTCGCTGCTGCAGTTGATGGCCAGCGAAACGGCATTACCTTTTACAAGCCCCTGCTCTCCTACCATATCAGAACCCATCAATATCATACTGCCATTTATAAGTGTGCTGTGTAAGATACAGTCTTTCATAGCTGCGGGCATCTTACCTGCCAGCGGCGATTCTCCGATCGTTTGAAATCTAAGTTCTCCGCCCAGGCAATCCTTGTAAAAGTTCATGGCTTCGCGGCAGTTGCCGCCGAAAGTAAGATAACTGTTTATCTGCGTCATCAGGCCTGTTTTAATTTTTCAATATCAAATTTTGTCATCTGCATAAAGGCCTGCATTACCCGTGGCGCTTTTTCAGGATCGGTCATCAGTTGTCCCAGGATAGCAGGAACGATCTGCCAGGAAATACCAAACTGGTCTTTCAGCCAGCCGCACCTGCTTTCCTGCCCGCCTATGGTAAGTTTGTTCCAGTAATGATCTATCTCTTCCTGTGTATCGCAGGTAACTACAAAGGAAATGGCTTCA
>JBJTMN010000109.1:0-2424 GCA_046070545.1 Ferruginibacter sp. | reverse complement strand
AGCCAAGCACCAACGGGTTAACCGGCACATGCGCCAATTGATTGCCGATTTGCGTACTTACGCCACTATCTGTCATCACCTGTTTTAATGCACCTGCACCGGCAATTACCAATAGTATGATAGCGATTTCAGCAATGGCATTGCTATACAAACCCATGATCGTTTTAATGCTGTGCCCGTTTTTTATGCCCAGTGCATAAGTAGCGTATAACAGCGATACCATCATCACAACCATCGGATCGCCCCAGAAAGCCAGCAGGCTTTTAAATGAATTGCCGGGTTGAAACACATACGTGATCACCGAAAAAAATATCAATAAAAAGGCAGGCAATAAAGCGGTAAAAAAACTATTTATAGCACCAGGCATTTTTTCTGCCTCCACTACTGTAGGCTTGAATATCTGTAAAGGAACGGCTTTTATGTTTTTTATGGTAGCTGCAAACACCGGACCGGCGAGCAAAATGGCCGGTATAGCAACAACCATTCCATACAAGAGCACTTTGTCCAGGCTGGCATTCATTTGTGCTGCAATGGCAACAGGCGATGGATGCGGTGGCAGAAAACCATGTGTTACTGAAAGTGCCGCCAGCATGGGCAAAGCCATATACACTGCAGGTTTGCCGGTTTGATAAATAACTGCAAAAAGCAATGGAATGAGCAACACAAACCCTACATTGTAGAACAAGGGTATACCCACAATAATGCCGGTAAACATCATGGCCCACTGCAGCCTTTTTTCTCCAAAAGCTTTTACCAGTGTACCCGATATTTGTTGTGCAGCGCCTGTTTCGGCAACCAGTTTCCCCAGCATGGCACCCAGGCAAATAATGACCACCAGGTCGCCCAGGATATTACCGATACCGGTTTTAAGCGAAGCCGTCAGTTTTTCGGCCGGAAGTCCCAGCCACCAGCCCAGTAAAAGGGATACAATAATAAATGCCAGGAATGGATGAAATTTTACAACCGCGATCAATATAATTAAAACAGCAAGGCAGGAAATTATACTAAAGATGATCATGCCGTAAAACAGGTTTTAACTTGTAAAGTAATTAAAACACAGCAATATTACAAGCCGGGTAATATTAAATAACCCCTTGTTGTACACCACAACTAAACCCTGTATTTGATATCACCGGGAACCTTCACTGGCCTGTCGCTGCTTAGTATAACAGCTGATGCATGGGTGTAAAGATTGTTTACTTATGGGATCGGCACCACCCATTTAAGCCATGCGCAAACTAATACAGATCACACCAGCTGAATTTATCCTGAACGATATTCGATTTTTCTTTTTTCAGGTATTCAAGAAATGAAAGGGAAATAGGTGAATGTTTTTTCCCTTTTAACCATATCAGGCTCCAGATAGTTTTAATAGGTAAACCCCGGGTGGGAATGATTTGCAATTCATGGTTATGCAGTTCGTTTTTAATGCCGATCAGGGGCATGATGGAAAAACCCAGGCCCGCCAGCAAAGCCTGTTTTACTGCTTCGTTTGACGTAAGTTCCATTTTTTTTAAAACGGTTATATTGTTGCCTGTTATAAATTTTTCCATGGTTTGCCTGGTTCCGGAACCCTTCTCTCGGAATATCAGGGGCTGCTCTTTAAATATATCTTTTGTCTTTACATGCTTACTCAATTTTGTTCGGGTATTTCCTATCAGGTACAGTTTATTCTGCAAAAGATCAAGGCGCTCAACAGCCAGGTTATCGGGTAAAATTGAAACAAGCGCAAAATCAACCTCGTTATTAACCAGGCTCTCTATCACCTTATTTTTATTGGTTACATCCATACGTAACTCTATGCCAGCATGTTTCTTCATAAAAGTTGCCAGAAAATAAGGCATCACATATTTCCCTGTTGACACCACCGAAATCTTAAGCCGGCCCGTTAACTGGCCCTTGTAGGCAAGTGTTTTATAATTGATGGCATACACCTGGTTCAGAATTTGCTCTGCGGCCTCAGCAATTTCCTGTCCAAAATCAGTGACAAAGATCTTTCGTCCCAGTACTTCTGTCAATGGCATATCAAACTGTTTCTGGAAATTCTTTAGCTGTATGGATACTGCCGGCTGGGTAAGGTGCAATTCTTCCGAAGCCTTAGTAACACTTTGGGTTTGCACGATCTTCAGAAAGATCTGCAATTGGTTGAGGGTGTAATTCATAAATTTTTTTTATGGATTATATTACAAAGATAAATAAAAATTAATGTTGAATGCCCTCCATCTTTGCGCTGTAAAAAAAATCAATCATGACAAGAATAACAGTAGCAAAGGGAGACGGCATCGGCCCCGAAATAATGGACGCCACCCTCGGGATCCTGCAGGCAGCAGGCGCCCGTATTGAAATTGATGAAATAGAAATTGGCGAAAAGGTTTACCTGGCAGGCAATTCTTCAGGCATTGACGCAGAAGCCTGGAAAACAAT
>JBJTMN010000108.1:0-4451 GCA_046070545.1 Ferruginibacter sp. | reverse complement strand
GAAGTAATTGAAATGGACCGCATGCGCAAACTGATTGCCAAACACATGGTTGATAGTAAGCATACCAGCGCCCATGTTACCAGCTTTGCTGAATGTGATGTTACCAACCTGGTTTTATGGAGAGAGAAGATTAAAAAGGATTTTGAAAAAAGAGAAGGGGAAAAGATCACCTATACTCCGTTGTTTATTGAAGCCATTGTAAAGAGCATAAAAAAATACCCCCTGCTCAGCAGCAGTGTGGATGGTGATAAGATCATCGTAAAAAAAGACCTCAATATTGGTATGGCCACTGCCCTGCCAACCGGCAACCTGATCGTGCCTGTAATAAAAAATGCCGACCAGTTAAATCTGACCGGCCTTACCAAACAGGTGAATGGCCTGGCCAATGCCGCCCGTACCGGAAAGTTAAGGCCCGATGATACTACCGGTGGAACCTTCACACTGACCAATGTGGGTACATTTGGCAGCATCATGGGTACACCTATCATCAACCAGCCACAAGTAGCTATTATGGCTGTGGGTGCTATTAAAAAACGCCCCATGGTAATTGAAACACCACAGGGCGACAGCATTGCCATACGCCATATGATGTATATTTCTCTCAGTTACGATCACCGCATAATTGATGGTGCACTGGGCTCTACATTCTTAAATGCAGTAAGCAAGGAACTGGAAAATTTTGATATAAACAGGAGTATTTAAAAGCAGATCAGCATTGCCGGGAATGAAAAAACTAGCTTCACTTATTCATGAACTGGAGACCAAGATCCCTTTCAGTGCAAAATCAAACAACGCCGTATCCAAAGAGCCTGTGGGCTGGCATATACAGCATAGCCTGCTGGTTGCATTGCAGGTAATTACGGCATTGGAAAGATCAAACCCGGCATACTATAAACCGGCATTTAACCTGCGCAAGTTCATTATTTACAGCATCAACAAAATACCCAGGGGGAAGGCAAAAGCACCGGAATCGGTGTTACCAAAAACAGCGATCAATTCGGAAGAACTGAATAAAAATTTTGCCTTGCTGAAAACAAGAATACATGTATTGGAAGATCTGCAGCCCCGCAGTTTTTTTAAACATCCCTATTTTGGCAACCTTCATGTAAAGGAAAGCATAAAAATGATCAGGCTTCATACAAGGCATCATATCGATATTATCAACGACATAATCAGGGGTTGATAATTTTCCAGTCTTCTTTCAGCATGGCATACAGGTACAGGTCGATGAATTTACCATTCAGCAGTTCTGCCTGTCTTAAAATCCCTTCCTGCATAAACTGCAGTTTTTCTGCTATGGCACGGCTCTTATCATTCCCAAGGCCACATTTAATTTCAATACGGTTCAAGCCTAATCCGTTAAAAGCATGATCAATAATGGACTTACAACTTTTGGTTATGATACCCCTTCCCTGCAGGCCATCGGCAAGCCAGTAACCAATTTCGGCAATCCTGTTCTGGTAATTGATATGATGCAGTCCAATTCTTCCTGCAATATTTTTATTGACCACAATGGCATAGCTAAAATCTGATTTAGCTTCAGCACGCTTTTTTGCATCACTGATATAGTTTTCAAAATTGGCAACAGTCTGCATATAGTCTACCCAGGGCAGCCATTCCCTTAAATAAGCCCGGTTGTTATTTACCAGGTTAAAAAGAGATTCTGCGTGGATCTGTTCAAGCAATTCCAAACATATCGTATCATCAACATGTAAGTGCATAGTATCTTTTTTAATGCAGACTTATAACCCGTGTGAGCCGCCATTTACCATTTTCATTTTTCCAGGTATGTACAAATTTCCCGATAGCAGGATGATCGTTTGGCGGTTCCTGGTTATTGATAAAATAATGCTGCCCCATTTCAATGGCGCCATAACCGGCAATCGGATATACTTCAATGCTTCCTCTGATCAATACCCTGGTAACCTTACCACAGATATTCTTTCTGGTAGCAGCCATGATACTGTCTTTATTCGTCATCAGTCCGCCCTTGTCATGATAAAATTCAATGTTCTCCGAAAAACAATCGGCCATGGTTGGCAGGTCGCAGATATTATAGGCGCCAAACAATACACTATCCATGTGCACAATACTGTTGTAAAGATCTTTTGAGTCTGGTGCGTATGCTTTATTGGTATCCAGGTGCCGTGTATCATTACAGGCTAAGATCAACAGAGATAAGCCAAGTGCAGGTAATCCGATTTTCATGTTTAACAATTAAATGCTTTAAGGACAGGTAGCCAATGTTTCTGCCGTGGGGCCTGTAAATCCGCCTGCAGTAAGCATATCTTCAAAATAGTAAAAGCTTTTAGGCGGTATGGCTGTAAAGCAGGTAAGGCTGTACACTTCACCGCAAACACCTATTTTCTTATGTGCCACAGTGGTAGCCTGAATTTTATAATAATATTTTTTTACCACAGGCCCGCCTGCTGTGGGTATAAAGCCCTGTCCCAATACATCGGTAGAATATACGATCCTGTTGAATTCATCGTACAATGTAAACTTGATCGAGTCAATATTCTGTGTAAGCGGCCTGCATATCTCATTTAAGCCATCCCCGTTCGGGCTGAATGCATTGGGCATAAAAATACGGCCATTATCACCACTGCCCGCTGTGTCTGTAACCAATCCGTCGCAGTTTACAGGCCGGTATGGTGCGTCAGATTTTGAGCAATGAGAAAATAGTACAACAGACAGTATCAGTAAGAGTAATACCGGGAAAAACAGTTTCATAATGGCATTGTTTTAAAAAAGTTCCTTGGTTTCGTCTTTGTAGTAAAAATTAGAAACAGTCCAGCCGCTTCCATTATTGTACAACACAAAGTCAAAGCTGAGGAAATAATTCTCAAACTTCAGGATATATCTTTTACGGGCTAATACATTCTTCAATTGTTTTTCTTCTACCAGTTCATAACTTAATATTTTTCCATAGTATGGTAAAATACCCGGCATCTGGTCATTCAGGGTTTTGTCGATTTTATCTATCACGGTTTCATCCATCACCGATCTTTGTTTGAACAGCTGGATGGCAGCAGAATATTTGCCATCCACCAGGGTTTGCATTACTTTATCACAAAACATATTTATGCTGTCCTTGGTGGTATATGGCTTTAACTGGCCATAAGAAACCGAAAAAAACATACTGAGAATTACTACACCAATTAGTTTGCGCATAAATACCGGTTAAATGATTGAATATGATTTTTTAAAATGAGGCATAAATATAGCAACAAATACTGTTAACGCATGAATGCAGAAAAAGGCCAATATAGTTATGTTGTGGAAGCATGCCCTGAAAGACTTCGGTATAAACTGTGCTGCCGGGCCGGCCAGGATTACAAAAGTCCGAACATAAAAGATAGAACACGCCTGGGGCGTGTTCTATTGAATGAGTCTACGGCAAATCCCTACTCTACTCCCAGTCCCCAGTCTCTTCCCTTATCTGTTGCAGGCAGTCCGTCTTTTATCCATTTGGTTGGCTTTGCATCTTTTAGATAGTAATCAAAAAATTGTCCGAGCCTTATAGAAAGATCCTTGCGGTTCTTACGTTCTACCAGGTTATGATCTTCGCCATTGTACTCCAGCAACCAGACCTTTTTATTAAGGCGGCGCAGGGCTGTAAAGAATTCAATACCCTGGTACCAGGGAACAGATCCGTCTGCATCGTTGTGCATGATCACTAATGGTGTTGTTATTTTATCTGCTGCAAAAAGCGGCGAATTTTTCAGGTACAGATCGGGGCGCTGCCAAAGCGTGGCACCTATACGGCTTTGTGTATGCTCGTACTGGAACTGGCGGTTTAAGCCACTGCCCCAGCGTATGCCTCCGTAAGCACTCGTCATGTTTGCCACCGGTGCGCCAGCCCAGGCTGCCCGGAAAATATTTGTTTTGGTAACCAGGTATGCCACCTGGTAGCCGCCCCAGCTTTGTCCCTGTATAGCCATGCGGGTACTATCTACCCAGGGCATTTTAGACAGGTATTTTGCAGCACTCACCACACTGTTGTAAGCACTGTTACCCGGTTCCCCATCTTTATAATAGATATTAGGATCGAATACCAGGTACTCATTGCTTACAAACCAGGGCACATTCACGGTAGAAGCGCTGGGTGCAGGCGCACGGTAACTGTATAAGCCATCAGCATCTCTCTCATAAAAATAAAAGATGACAGGATATTTTTTCTTAGGATCAAAATTCTCAGGTTTATATAAGATACCCTCACTCATTTTGCCAAAACAGCCGAACAGTATATTGTGCAGCGTGCCAATATTGGCAAAAGCGAATTGTATACTTCAACTGATTTAAAAAACCTTACACAGCTAACCGATATTGCTGCACAACAAAAGGATTATAACTGGCTTACTGCCGAACTGGTAAAATGGAAAATGTTTGATGGCAAAATGAGTGAGGGTATTTTATATAAACCTGAGAATTTTGATCCTAAGAAAAAA
>JBJTMN010000107.1:0-9452 GCA_046070545.1 Ferruginibacter sp. | reverse complement strand
ACTTTAACGTGGTTTTAACCGGGGGTGATACAAGCTATTTTGCCGGTCAACTTAAAAACAGGATATTTGCCGACCCTTATTTCTTATTTAAAGGATTATATGCACTCAGTGAAACTAACAATGGCTAAAATTTTAATGGTACTTATTGTGGCTTGTGGCTTGCAAACGAGTGCAAAAGCACAGGAAAATTCCCCATATTCAAGATACGGCCTGGGAGATCTTACACCCAATCATAATGTTTTTACCCGTGGAATGGGAGGCATTTCTGCCGGGGTGGCCGATCCAAATGTTATCAATTTTACCAACCCGGCATCTCTTGCTTTAATGGGCAATACCATTTTTGATGTAGGTACCGAAATTGATTACAGGATATTAAAGAGTACCAATCCCGCAAAGAAATTCACATCGGCCAATACCTATGTTTCTTATTTGCAGCTTGCTTTTCCATTAGCAACCAAAAAAATGCTAAAAAAGGGGATGACCTGGGGGATGAGTTTGGGGCTAAAACCTGTTTCTAAAATAAATTATAAGATAGAAAAGAATGAAAGGATCCCGGGAATTGACAGTTTAAACACTGTTTACGAAGGCAGTGGTGGTGTTAACCAGTTTCACCTTGGCACCGGTATCAGCTATAAAAATTTCAGCATTGGCTTTAATGCAGGATATATGTTTGGCAGTAAAGATTACAGTACCAAGCTTACATTCAGAAATGACAGTACTTATTATTACATGTCTAATTCCGAAAATAAAACAACCTTTGGCGGATTTTTTATCAATGCAGGCGTACAGTACGACTTTGCGTTGGCAAAAGATGCCAAGAACAATGTAACAAAAAGTTTAAGGCTTGGTGTTTATGGCAACATGCAGCAGAACCTGAAAGCAAATAATGACCTTGTAAGAGAGACTATTATTTACGATAACAGCGGTAATCAATACCAAATAGACAGTGTGTATGCAGAAAAAGATGTTAAAGGTACCATCAAGTATCCGGCTATGGTTACAGCAGGCGCAGTTTATGAAGATGCTCATTGGATGCTGGGTGCAGATTTTGAATATGGCAATTGGGCAAGCTATCGTTTCTATGGCCAAACCGATGCAGTTCAGAACAACTGGACCATCAGGGTGGGAACACAGTATTATCCTGCAAAAATAAATACACCGGTAAAAAAATATTTCAACTTTGTAAAATACAGGGCCGGTTTTTATTATGGTCCTGATTATATCAAATCAACAGTAAACAGGCCCGAGTATGGCTTTACAATAGGAACAGGTATGCCTTTAACTTCTTTAAGGCGTATCAGCTATTCGGGTGAGTACGTGGTACTTAACACCGGCCTTGAATTTGGAAGCAGGGGTAACAAACAAACCAACCTGAGAGAAAACCTGGTAAGGTTCAGTATTGGTGTTTCCATGAATGCCCGCTGGTTCCAGAAACCCAAATACAATTAATGTAATTTTGGGCATTATTCATACGTTCAATAATTTTTCATGATGGCATGGTTGCAACGCATATTCCTTTTTTCCGGGGGCGGCAACAATATGCACAGGTCAATTATTTCCTTGATCAGCTTCACTGCTATTGTAATAACACTATTAACTTCCTGCGGTAACAGTGACGAAGCTGTAAGTGAATACAATAAGAAAAGCCTGGGTATTGAAGAAATTAAAAATGCCGATATCAACTATACCCTGGGCGGCAAGGCAAAGGCAAAGCTTTTATCTCCGTTGATGCTGCGTGTGCAGGATGCCAGCCCTTATGTTGAATTCCCCAAAAAACTACATGTAGACTTTTTTAATGAGAACGGTACTGTTGACAGCCGGCTGGATGCTTTGTACGGTAAATACATGGAACAGGAAAGTAAAGTGTTTTTGAAAGATAGTGTGCGGGTGATCAACATACTCGGGGACACTCTATATTGCCATGAATTATGGTGGGACAGGAATAGAAAAGGAAATGAATTCTATACTGATAAGCCGGTTCGTATCCGTCGCAAGCTCCAGGTAATAGACGGTATTGGTATGGATGCAAGCCAGGATTTTAAAGCCTGGCATATCATTAACCCTGTCGGGACCATCAAAGTGCCAAACTCTCAATTTCCCGTTTACTGATATGCCAAAAACAATTTGAACAAGCTGATTGTTAAATCCAACGGCTGGTTATTTTATAGCAAAATTATAATGGAATAATAAAACGGCTAATCAGTATCTTTAAATTCGTAAATTAATAAACAACATGGAATATCGTCGTTTAGGAAGATCAGGATTACAGGTAAGTGTCTTGTCGTTTGGCAGTTGGGTAAGTTTCAGCAAGCAGATCAATGATAAGGTTGCCGATGAATTAATGGGTATTGCATACGATAAAGGCATCAATTTTTTTGACAATGCCGAAGTATATGCCCTGGGCGAAAGTGAAAAAATGATGGGCCGTGTTTTAAAGAAGAAAAAATGGGATCGCAGTTCATACACCGTTTCATCCAAAGCATTCTGGGGATGGCGTGGTGCTAACAACAAACCCAACCAGACAGGCTGCAGCCGCAAACATTTACTGGAAGCCTGTGATGAGGCTTTACAAAGATTACAGGTAGATTATCTTGATCTGTATTTCTGTCATCGCCCCGATAAAAAAACACCCGTTGAAGAAACTGTATGGGCCATGAACCATCTTATTCAGCAGGGGAAGATCATGTACTGGGGTACCAGCGAATGGAGCGGTGTTGAAATTATGGAGGCACACCGTGTTGCCGAAAAATTAAGGCTGATAGGTCCAACCATGGAGCAGCCGCAATACAATTTATTTGAGCGGGAAAAAATTGAAAAAGATTTTTTAGAGATCTATAAGAATGTTGGCCTGGGTACCACTATCTGGAGCCCGCTGGCATCGGGGCTTTTAACCGGGAAGTACAATGATGGTATTCCCAAAGGCAGCCGCTTTGCTTTGGAAGGGTTTGACTGGCTGAAGGAAAGATGGGTGATGGATGAAAAAGTAAAAAAGGTAAAGAAGTTAACAGAGCTGGCTGGCAAATTAAATGTAAGTACTGCATCTTTAAGCATTGCATGGTGTATCAAAAACCCAAACGTAAGTACGGCCATTTTAGGTGCCACAAAAAAAACACAATTGCTGGATAACCTGAAAGCATTGGATGTTGTTACTTTGCTTACGCCCGATGTAATGGAGAAGATTGAAACAATTATGAAAACAAAACCGGTACTACCCGAATTTTAAGATGGCAGCAGTTATTGTTTATGGTATCCCCAATTGCGATACTACCCAAAAAGCACTGGCATTGCTGAAAAAGCATACAACAGAATTTTCTTTTCATGATTATAAACAAGAAGGGGTTACCACACAAAAGCTGGAGGAGTGGTGTGCTAAAGCCGGCTGGGAAATGATACTGAACAAACGAAGTACTACCTGGCGTGAACTGGAGGAAAACGAACAAAAGAAAATTACCAATCAGCCGGCAGCTATAAAGCTGATGATAAAAAATAACAGTATCATAAAAAGGCCTGTTATAGAAATTAACGGAGATTTACTTATTGGATTTAACGAAACAGAAATTATAAAACAATTAAAATTAAACACATGAAACGTAATGCAACCGCCGTTTGGAACGGAACAGGAAAAGAAGGCACCGGCCATCTTACCACACAAAGCACCACATTAAATAAAACACAATACAATTTCAGCTCACGATTTGCTGATGGTGTTGGTACTAACCCCGAAGAGCTGGTAGCAGCTGCACTGTCTGGTTGTTTTGCCATGAAATTAAGTTTTGTTTTAAATGCCGCCGGTTTTACAGCAGATACAATTGATGTAAACAGTACCATTACCCTGGAAGGAGGAGTATTGACCAATGCACACCTTGTTGTAAAAGCAACCGTGCCGGAAATTGATCAGGCAAAATTTGATGAGTGTATGGAAGATGTAAAAGCGAATTGTTTGATATCGAAATCGCTTAATATCGATAAAACCTATGAAGTAAGCTTGAATTAATCAGGATCAAAATGCCACCTGTAAAACTATTTTCAATTCTGTTGTTTGTATTGTGTTCTTTGCAGGCAAAAGCCACTACATCTGATACACTGGTAGTGATTTTCGACAGGCAGCAGTTTGTGCAGGGTGATAGCATTGAAATGGAAGTATACACCGAGCCATTCAGGGCCGGTCTTCCTGCACAAACACTGCATCTCTGGATCGATAATGTAAAAACCGGGCAGCGCTGGAAATTCCGCTATCCCTTTATTAAAGGCCGCTGCAAATGCTCAGTAAAGATCACCGACAGTATTCCCAATGGCGCTTATGCTTTTAATTTTATGCTGCAGAACAAGTTTCTGGCAGTAAAAGGAAAGCTTAAAAATGCAATGGAAGAAGATACAACGATGAACTATGTTGCAATAACAAGAAACAGGGCGCCCATCATTGACGGTGTTCAATTAAATACTGACGGATCTTTTAAAATTGATAATCTCTTTTATACTGACTCCGTTTATTTTTCATTTTCGCCTGCATACAAAAGCAAAGCAAACCGGTTTAAAATTTCTATTGAAACACCCATAGATTCAGTGTTTACTCCCGAAGCGTCATTAACAGAATTTATAACTATTGGTCCTGTTGACACGGTACATGCATCAGCAGAAAAAGGTTACGTTTTTGCAATTGCTGATAAAAACCATACGTTGCTTCAGGAGATAGTTGTGAAAACAAAACAGGTAAGCAAACGGGAAAAATATGAAAATGAAAATGTAAGCGGACTTTTTGCCTCAGATAATGCCCGTACATTTAATTTTTACGAAAACGATGATCTGAAAAATTACCCGGATATATACAGCTATATTACTGCCAATGTTGCGGGTATTACATCATACACAGATGAGCAAAGCGGTAACACTGTTTTGTACTGGAGAAATCAGAATGTAAATATTTACGTTGATGAGATTTATGATGCCAATTTTTCTCCGTTGTCATTAAGCGTGCAGGATATTGATATGGTAAAAATTTACAGTCCGGGTTCTAGAATGCTGGATGGATTCAATGGTGCAGTAGCCATTTACACCAGGCGTATGAGCACCCGGGCCGGAAACAGGCTTGGCAATTACAGTTTTTATGTAAAGGGGTATACCCCTAAAAATGCAGCGTGGAAATAATTCCGGGGCTTTTCTTTTAATGCATTGCTTCTCCCAGGTCAACCTTCTTCTTTTTATTTCCCTTGACCATCAACACAAATGGTACGCATACCAGGAACATAATACTCAGGTATAAGAATACATCCATGTAAGAAAGCACTGCAGCCTGTTTTAAAACCCTTCCATTTAAACCGGCGTAACCGGCCTTTAAAGCGGCATCGGCTGCCATGCCTTTACTCATAATCACCCGTTGCATTCCCTGGAACTGTTGTTGCACGGCAGGATTACTGGCATCTAATTTAGAAGCAAGATTGCTCCAGTGTGTAACATTTTGCCTTGATAAAAATGTGGTGATAAGCGCAATACCAAAGGAACCCCCTAACTGGCGCATCATACCAGTGAATGCTGCACCCTGGCCTATCTCCTGTCCTTTTAAAGTAGATAATGCCAGTGTAGTGACTGGAATAAACAACATGCCCATGGCTATACCTCTCATGATCAGTGGCCAGAAAAAATCATCAGCACTGGTATTGGGAGTCAGGATCGTATAACCCCAGAATGTAAATACAGCAAAGAGCAGCATTCCCCCGGCGGCAAGGTATTGTTGTGGCACTCCTTTTTGCAGTAACATACCGATCATGGGCATCATCACTGCAGTAGTTAGGGCTGCGGGCACCATCAGCATACCGGCCTGTTGTGCGGTCCATCCCAAAATGGTTTGTGTGTATAGTGGTATGATAAAGGTAGAACCATACAATCCAAAACCCATGATAAACGATAAGATGGTACCTACCCGCAGGTTACCATTCTTTAATACCCGCAATTCAACAATCGGTTTTCTGAAAGTCAATTCACGCCATACGAAAAAGTATAGACCAAGCCCGGCAACAATGGCTAGTGTTAGAATAGTATTATTGCTGAACCAGTCATCATCCTGCCCTTTCTCCAGAACATATTGCAAAGAACCAATGGCAATTGCCAGTAAACCAATACCCGCCCAGTCAATATCCATCACTCCGCTTTTCTCCCCGTATTTAGGGCTTCTTACATATTGTAAAGTAAGCAGCGCTGCTATTACGCCTATGGGAATGTTGATGTAAAAAATATAGGGCCAGGATGCATGATCAACGATATAACCGCCCAGCGGCGGCCCCAGTGTTGGGCCTATGATAACACCCAATCCGTAAATGGCCTGGGCCATGCCTCTTTTTTCAACAGGGTAACTTTCTGTAATAATTGTTTGAGAGGTAACCAATAAAGCACCTCCACCGATACCTTGTAAAAAACGAAAAGCTACCAGCTCCCAGATATTGGTTGCATTGCCGCATAAAAAAGACATGACGGTGAAAATGATGATGGAGGCAGCAAAATAATTCCGGCGGCCAAACTGCTGTGATAACCAGCTCGTCATGGGTACAATGATAACATTACCGATGGCGTAGGCGGTAATAACCCAGCCTACTTCACTGAGTGTTGCACCCAGGGTTCCCTGCATTTTAGGAAGCGCCACATTTACAATGGTGGTGTCCACAATTTCCAGTAAGGCGCAGAATATAGCCGTAATTGTGATGATCACCCTTCTTCCGCCATACTCCACTAAAGAATCCATTTGCTGCATAATGTACAGTTGGTTTAAACGGCGTTATTGTTAATCAAGATGCACATCAACCGTTACATTCATGCCCGGTATCAGCTGTTTTACCAATGCTTCTTCTGATTTATTGAACTCTATCTTCACAGGCAGGCGCTGTACTACTTTTACAAAGTTGCCGCTTGAATTATCAGGAGGCAATAAAGAAAATTTAGAACCGGTGGCAGGAGCAAAGGAAGTGAGCGTTGCCTCAAAATTATGGCCAGGGAATGCGTCTACATGTACAGTTACTTTTTGGCCGATCTTCATTTTTTCAAACTGTGTTTCTTTAAAATTGGCAACCACCCAAACATCATTGCTTAAAACAATGCTGAACAAAGATTGCCCGGCCTGGATGAACTGCCCGCTTTGCACATTTACCTTTGAAACCAGTCCGCTCTCCTGCGCAATCACTGCTGCATAAGAAAGATTGAGTTTTGCTTCCGCCACTTCTACTTCACGTTGTTTGATGACAGAACCTGCAACAGCAATCTGAGAAGAAGTTGCATTGCTTTGTGATGCAACTGTGTTGGTTTGCTGGTTTACCTGGTTTTTCTGCTGCTCTAAGATCTGTACCTGTTTTTCGGCAGATTGTTTGGCTGCTGCAGCCACTTCAAACTGCTGCTGGGTTACTGAATGATCTTTGATCAGGTTGGCATAGCGTTCATAATCCTGTGATGCCCTCATCAGGGTTACTTTGGCAGCTTCTATCTGTGCATCAATGGTTGATACGCCTGCATGTGTACTGGCAATACTGGCCCTTGCCGCATTGGTGCTTGCTTCCGCAGCACCCAGGTTGCTTTTTGCAGTAGCCAGTGCAGCTTCTGCCTGTTGTACACGTAAAGCAAGGTCACGGTCATCCAGCAATAAAAGCGTATCGCCTTTTTTTACCATTTGGTTATCCTTCACCCGTACTTCTTTTACATATCCTGCAACACGGGGTATCACGGGGCTTATGTTTGCTTCAATTTGTGCATCATCTGTTTCTTCGTGATGTTTGCTGTGCTGGTATTTGGTAAACCCAAACCAGCCTCCACCGATCACCAGCAAGGCCAGTACAATAATGAATCCTTTACTGCTTTTTTTCTTTGTTGCCGTGACTTTTTCGGTTACCTGGTTAGTTTCTGTTGTGTTCTGTTCCATAATTCAGTTTTTCTTGTTTACTATTTTAGATCGCCTGCTGTTTGTAATAGTTTATTGTAGGCAACAAATGAATCAGCTTTAGCATTGGTAACCCTTAGTTTAGCCTGAAACAGGGCTACATCTGCTTCCAGTAATTCGGTAGTTGTTGCCAGCGAATTATCATATTTATTTTTTGTGATGCGGTAATTTTCAGTTGCCTGTGTAATGGCTTTTTCATATACCTCTATTTTTTTAACACTTACCAGGTACAATTGGTAAGCCTCGTTGATCTGCATGCGGATATTATCTGAAAGCATGTATTCACTTTCGGTAACCTGTTTCATCTTAGCTTCTGCCTGCCGGATCTTTGATTTATTCTTCCAGAGCGATGCAATATTGTATTTAACCCCAATGCCGATGTTAACAGCATTGTATACCGAAAAGAAATTGGGGATATCAGCTGCCACATAGCCACCGGTCAATGTGATGGATGGATATTTCTCTGCTTTTATCGCCTTTAGATTTATGTCTGCATTTTTTTTACGAAAGTTTACTGCAGCTATGTCTTTGCGGTTTTGAATAGCATCCTGTTCATACTCTTCAATTGTTTTGATGGATGTTGGTAATGCCAAACCACTTTTGTCGGGAATTAAAATAGTTTGTTCAGGCAGGCCCATCATAATATTCATGTTAACGCATGCCAGTTTATAATTGCTCTCAGCATCCAGTAATGTAAGTTCAATGTTAGACGATTGCAGTTCTGCTTTTAACAGATCGTTTCTGGCAAGCAATCCATTCTTCTCCAGGTTTGAAAGATCTTTAACTCTTTGCTGCGATTGTTGCAGGTTTTCCTTAACCAGTTCAATAGCCTGGTGTGCTTTATACAAATTGATGCAGGCACTTGTTATATTAAGTATCACCGATGCCCGGTCGTTCTCTGCATCCAGTTTAACTGCCTGTTCCAGCAGTTTGGCCGACTCGATCCCATATTTAATTTTACCACCGGCATACAGTGGTAACGAAACATTGGCAGTACCGTAAATGGCCTGGTGTACTGAAGGTCCGCCACCGTTACCGGAACCTGTTTTCATATCAATAGTTGGATTAACCGGCAGGTACAGGTAAGAACCGCTGATGCTGGCATCAGGTAATTTTCTTTCTTCGGCTTCTTTGATGTTTGCAGTTGCTTCCAGGATCTTTGCCTCATGGTTCTTTAAGAGGTGGCTGTTTTTTAAACCCAGCTCAATGGCTTCGTTCAAAGTAAGCGTACGGGTTTCCTGTGCCTCTACAAAAAATTGCATCAGCAGTAAAGAAACAGCCAATAAAATAATTTTATGCTTCATGGGTAAGTATTGCTTTAAAAATGAATTTCAGATGCGTACTTATTTTTTTCTTCATCAGTTTTTGAAATTGTTCTTCGGGCATATCCTGCAGGTTGTTTATCTCCCTGTAAAAATGCTGTGTGGTTACCAGGTTGCTGACGGTACCAACCAGCGTAGCCATTAAAATGGGAATATCCACATGCTTTACAAAGTCACCGGTCTTTTGCCCCTCATGAATAATTTGCTTTACCAGC
>JBJTMN010000106.1:0-19109 GCA_046070545.1 Ferruginibacter sp. | reverse complement strand
AACAGAAAAAAAGCAAGCTGCTGTAGCCATTCTTTTTTATTGGAGTAAGTGATGTGCAGCACAATCTCTTTTCGCTGGTCTTGCCTGGTCCACATGTACCAGCCAGAAATACTCATAATGGTATAATACAAGTTTACTGTTGCCTCGCCCAGCAGATGGCCTGTGGCACTGATATAAATGTAAATGATGGTATTTAGCAGTCCAACCGGGTAAACCAAAAGGTTTTCGGCACGGGAATACCAAACACTGGCAATGCCTGCAAACACGGCTACATACTCCAATAAAGTTGTGTGAGACATGTCTGTTATAAACTGCTGGTAAATTTCTGTTGTACTCACCTGGTTAATTGGTTGTTTTTGCGTTTCGGTAAAATCTGAAAGGCCGAAGATAAAGTATTCCTTTGTTGGTTTGAAAACGGGTACCAATTTGTGTCCATTGTCCTTTACCATCCGACCTCCATACTATAAAATGCAGGTGCGGAAAATAAGTGTAACCAGTTCTGCCGCTGAGGCCAATTACCTGGCCCTGTTTTACCGGGTCGCCAATATTTACCAGAACGCTGTTAAATTGTAAATGCCAGTAACCCGACCTGGTGCTATCGGCATGTTGAATAACAACAAAATTTCCAAAGGACCGGTATTTAACATTACTGCCACCTTTATTACCGTCCTCTTTAAGCCGTATAACAATACCGTCTCTTGCTGCACAAACCTTAGTTCCCTTTTTCATTTTAAAATCCAGTGCGGCCCGGTGTTTATGGGTGTAGTGGCTGAAATAACCCTGCACCAGTAAATGGGTTTTGTTCTGTTCGTAAGGAAGATGATATACAATACTGCTATCGTCTTTTATTTTTCCTTTTTGCAGGAGCTTCAATTCTTTTCGTTGGGGATTATTGCTTACAGCACAACTAACGCAAGAAATAGTTAGTACTGTTGCTATAAAAAAATTTGTAAGATTTTGCATCATGGTTTTTTAAAGATATGATACAAAATGCAGCCCGTGGTTTATTAAATTATGAGGTAGCTGGTTTCTTTTTCTTATCGCTTTTTTTAAACGTATAGAAAATACCCAGGTTTCCATAAAAAAGATTTTTTGCATTTTCTGACAGATCGGGCCTGTTGGGAACGGTTAGAACATTTTGAGGTATCACAAAACCAGGGGTGACGCTTAAAGCCAGTTTCTTATACACGTATACAAGAGGAATGCTTGCTTCAAAACTTAGCACTTTAAATTTTTTATTTGATTCCGTTACTTGCTGAGGAGGCACAGGAAGGCCAAATAAAGAACGCGTTTTATAATAGGAATTTGTAAAGTTTTGTGTACCTGTATTTACAGTAAATGCAGGGATTATTACTAAAATATTATTTCCTTTGATTTTTTTGAACTTGTGACTCAGGCCCAGCGTTGTAAAATAATCGTTGCCATCATCAGCAAATATGCTGTTTGCACTGCTATTGATGTTGATGTACTTGTTTAAATATGAAATGGTAAATCCTACCTGCCCTTTTTGCGAAGATTGCACCAGGCCTTTGTTATCATAAAAAAAGAGATCTCCGGAAATGGTTCCTGCAAATCCTTTTTCTTTTCCAAACCTAAACCCTGCACCTGCAATCGTTGCGCCATAACTAAATGGTTGCATTTTATTATCAGTAAAAATTAAAGTAGAACTGATATAGATTCCATTGCCGAATTGCAGCAAAACATTTGGCGCAAGGGCTGTACTTTTTAAGCTATCGGTACGGCCATAAAAATGTAGTGTGGGCAGGTAAACCGTACCAATTGTAAAGGTTGTTTTTTTCTTGAGCACTTTATCAACTGGTGCCGCTTGCGAACTGTCTTGAGGAGTTAAAACCTGTGATTTAACCGGGCTTGCAAAAAGGAAGGCACATATAAAAGGAAGGTAAAATTTTGCGTAGGTCATAATCGGTAAATTTTAAAAAAGTGAACCTGTAAATTTTTTTGATTTACAGGTTCATTACGAAAGCTTTTTTAGTTGGTGCCAGACTTTGCATTTACTTTAGTATCTGTCTTAACATTTGCATCAGCCTTTACACTACCTTTTACATCTGCAGCACCGTTTTGTGTGCCTTTAACTACCGCTTTGGCAGATGATGATGTTGTATTGACAGCGCTTTTCGCTTCATTGGTTACGTTTGTTTTTGTTTGTTTAGCACTACTAATTGTTGTGTTTTTGGCTGCAACCGCATCTGCCTTTATGGTACTGGTTGCATTTTGCTTAACCTGCGCACCTGCATGAATACCAGTGTTAGCAGAACCACTGTTACTGATACCTACACCATCGTTGTTGATAGTTGTGTTTCCGGTATTTCTGAGGGTTGCATTAGTAGATGCATCTACATCGGCACCTGCAGTAATGTTTTTTGTACTGTTCATGGTTTGCGCTGTTGTTGAAGTACCTGAATTAACAGCGTTTGACAAACCTGTTTGTGCAGTTACAGCAGCAGATTGCGCAGTACCTGCTGTTGTCTGTGCTGCCTTTGAAGCAGTACTTGCGGTATTGGCTGCACCTTGTGCTGCCACGGATGCATTAGCAGCAATATTTGCAGCTGCCTGGGCTGATTGTGTTGCCGATGCGGCCGTATTTGCTGCCTGTGTGGCTGCCGTGGCACTTGTTGCTGCACTTACCGCTGTTTGTGTTGTACCTACAACATTTAGTTGAGCTGACACAGATTGTGCAGCTACTAAAGCAAATACTGCTGCTGATAATTTTAAGATTTGTGATTTCATAAAAAAACGGTTTTTGGTTTTGAAATTTTTTTGCTCCAATTATCACTTTTCAAAAACTATGCCATCTGTTAAAACCATCTTTGAGCATGAAAACAGCTGATAGCACTGAATCTTATCGCTTACGTAAAAAAAATTATTCTGGATTTCACTATGAAAAAAGGAACGTTTTTTTACAAAAAACTGACAATAACATTTGTTAATAAATCAAACTGAAAACAAAAAAGCATCCTGTAAAGGATGCTTAAAAATATATCAGCAATAAAAAGTTTGTTCTTACTCAGCTTCTGCAACCACTTCTTTCACTTCCGGTATCATACGCTTCATCATGCCTTCAATACCGGCTTTTAAAGTGATCATGCTGCTGGGGCAACCGCTGCAGCTTCCCTGCATCATCAGGTTCACTTTACCATCTTCGTAGCTTTTAAACTGTATGGCACCGCCATCCATTTCAACCGCAGGTTTTACATAATTTTCCAGTAATTCTTTAATGCGCTTTACCACATCATCATCATCTGCGCTCACTGTATTGCTGCTTTCACTTTTCATGGCTGCAACTTCTTCGTCATTCACTACCACTTTGCCCTCTTCCAGGTATTCTTTTAAAAACTGTTTAATGGAAGGGATCACATCCTGCCAGTCTTCGGTATCGGTTGTTTTGGTAAGCGTAATAAAATTACTGGCTATAAAAACAGCTTTGATAAAAGGAAAGGTAAAAAGCTCCTGTGCCAGCGGTGAAGGCTTGGCGCTTGCTTCATCTGCAAAATCGATACTCTTGCCCGGGTATAAAAGTTTGTTAGCCACAAACTTCATGGTTTCCGGGTTGGGCGTCATTTCTGTATATATACTAATAACGGGATTTCCTGTCTTGATCATAAAACTTCTGTTTAATAATTCAGTACAAAACTAACAAGAAATGTGCTGTTTTGGTTTGAAAAGCCTGTTAAAAGGGAGATTTTTCGGATTTCGAAAGAATAGAACCCACCATTTTTTTACTCCACGATCCTCAGCTTTGCATAATTCAGCATAATTTTCTTCTCGCCATTCAGTTCAAAATTTACCGTGGCAATGGGGTTATGTGCGGCACCTTCCATTTTCATTACTTCGCCAAAACCAAATTTCATGTGCTCTACTTTATTGCCCACCTGTAAATTACTGGTATCGCTGGCTTCAAAATTCTCAGATGGAATATGTTCTACTGTTTTATTGGTTGCAGGCTTGGTAGTAAAAATTTCTGTTTGTTTTTTTGCAGGAGGGGCTCCGTATTGTTTTTCGGCACGCTGTGTTGCATTCCATCCGCCGCTGCCGAAATTACGCTGCATCCGTTCCCTGGCGCCACCCAGGTTCCAGCCTCCGCTATTATTGGAGTTTGCACCACCAGCATAACTTTTATCTACATAGTCTTCTGAAATTTCTTCCAAAAAACGGCTGGGATCATTTTGTTGTAGTTGACCAAAACGGTAACGGGCATTGGCATAACTAAGCCACAGCCTGTTTTTTGCACGGGTAATGGCCACATAAAATAAACGGCGTTCTTCTTCCAGGTCTTCTCTTGTGTTAATACTCATCGCATTGGGGAACAATGATTCTTCCAGCCCGCCAACAAACACCACCGGAAATTCCAAACCCTTTGCAGCATGTATGGTCATCAGTTTTACCACATCCTGGTTTTCTTTATCATCTCCATCTGCATCGGTCAGTAAAACAATTTGCTGTAAATAGGCACCCAGGCTTTTATCTCCCACTTCTCCATCTTCCTCATTCATGGGTGTTTCAGTAAACTCTTTAATGGAGTTCAGTAATTCCTGCACGTTTTCGTAACGGGCCAAACCTTCGGTGGTTTTATCGTTAAATAATTCTTTAACAATATTGGTGCTTTTGCCCACGATCACGGCCAGGTCGTATGCATTCTTCTTAGGCAACTCACTCTGGAACATTTTTATCATCGTAACAAAATTGTCGATGCTTTCCAGGGTTCCGCTCTTATAACCATACATGGCTGCATTGGTTAAAATATCCCACATGGTCAGGTTATTCTCATTGGCAAAAAGTACGGCTTTATCAACCGTGGTTTTACCAATACCCCTGGCAGGGAAATTGATGATACGTTTTAATGCCTCCTCGTCTCTTGGGTTTACCACCAGGCGCAGGTAAGCAATAAAATCCTTTACTTCCTTGCGCTGGTAAAAGCTCATACCACCGTAAATGCGGTAGGCAATACCCATACGGCGCAAAGCTTCCTCAAAGCTGCGGCTTTGGGCATTGGTACGGTACAGGATGGCAAAATCTTTATTGTAATAATGATTACGCAGTTTTTGTTCCTGTATGGTATCGGCCACCATTTTTCCTTCGTCATTATCCGTCATGGTACGTACCAGCGAAATTTTTTCACCCTGGCCGTTATCAGTAAACAGTTTTTTCTCTATCTGCCCTTTATTATTACCAATAACTTCATTGGCAACGTGCAGGATATTTTTTGTGCTGCGGTAATTCTGTTCCAGTTTGATCACTTTCACTTCATCGTAATCCTTCTCAAACTGTAAAATATTTTCGATGGTAGCTCCGCGAAAGCTGTAGATACTTTGGGCATCATCACCTACCACGCAAACATTCTCGTGCATGGCACCCAGCAGTTTAATGATCTCGTACTGGGCTGTGTTGGTATCCTGGTACTCGTCGATCATGATGTATTTGAACTTGCGCTGGTATTTACTTAATGCATCCGGAAAGTTCTTAAGCAGGATATACATTTTGAACAACAGGTCATCAAAATCCATGGCACCGTTCTTAAAGCAGCGCTTTACATAAGCATCATAGATCTGGCCGATAGCCGGACGGTTTGCCCTGGCATCTTCCTGTTGCAGGGCCCAGTCATTCATATATTCTGCGGGGCCTATCAATGAGTTTTTTGCAGAAGAGATTCGGTTGTAAACCACGTTGGGTTTATATTGTTTATCATCCAGCATCAGTTCGTTAATGACCGTCTTTACAACTGATTTAGCATCATCTGTATCATAGATGGTAAAATTGCTTGGATAACCCAGCTTAGGTGCTTCAGCTCGTAATATCCTGGCAAACACGCTGTGAAAAGTGCCAATGTATAAATTACGGGCTTCGGTATTGCCCAGGATCTTCTCCATCCTTTCCTTCATTTCGGCAGCAGCCTTGTTGGTAAAAGTGAGGGCCAGTATATTAAAGCTGTCAACCTGGTGTGCAGCCATTAAGTGTGTAATACGTGTAGTAAGCACTTTTGTTTTGCCGCTGCCGGCACCGGCAATGATCATCAATGGTCCGTTCACATGGGTAACGGCCTCCCGCTGCGGTCCGTTCAGTTCATCTAAATACTTCATGAGGCGAAGGTACGGAAGCCGGTTTATAGAATTTGTATCGCTTTTTTAACCGCCAAAACCGTAATAGAAAATTTACTATAAAAAATCACACCTATTTCTACATCCGGCTTTTTATTTTCACCGTATGTTTACGTTTTATAAATATCCATATCCAAACCAGTAAACCAAAACCTATGAATTACCCTACCAGCATGCCTGATGAGAAGCTTATCCAATTCTATCTCAACGGCGATCCCAATGCCATGGCCACCCTTGTTGAATTATATAAAGACAGGGTATATCGTTCCATTTATGATATGGTACTGAATAAACATATTGCCGAAGAGATCTTCCAGGAGGTTTTCATCTGCCTTATTAATAACATGATTGCCGGAAAAGCAGCAGCAGAAGGAAATTTTTTGCAGTGGGCCACCCGTATTGCTCAACAGCTTTGCCTGGATCATACAAGAAAGAACAGCCAGGCATTTATATTGAATGATGTTGCAGATAAGATTGAATTCCCTTTGCCTGCCTCTGCAACACAATCCGGCAATTACCACGAAAGCCATGGAAAGATCAAAAGCATGATTGAACTGCTGCCCGAAAAACAAAGGGAAGTGATGCTGCTGAACCACTATGGCGGATTAAGTTTTGCTGAAACTGCTGCAACCATGAAATGCACGCTAAGCATGGCTTTAGACTATATGAAACTGGCGCTTAACAACCTGTGCAAGATGATGACTGAAAAAGAAATGGTGCTAAACTGACCCGTTGCATATCATCAAATAGAAATATGACGACATGAGTTTAAACAACCCAACTACATTTTATTTATTCATTATGTAAGACATTTGACTAAGAATTATCCAACATCCTAAAAAATCTGATTATGAAAAACCTTGTTACCCTAACCGATGAGCAATTAATTGATCTGTTCAATGAAGGAAACAGTTATGCAATGGAAGTATTGATCAATCGCCATAAAGTGCGCATTTATACTTCTATTTATATGCTGATGAAAGACAAATACCTGGCCGAAGATATTTTCCAGGACCTGTTCATTAAAGTGATCGAAACCTTCAGGGCCGGTAAGTATAAAGAAGAGAACAAGTTTGTACAATGGGCCATGCGTATAGCACATAATCTTTGTGTTGACCATTTCAGGAAAATAAAAAGCAAACCGGTTATCAGAACAAGTGAGGGTGCCGATATTTTTGATGTGTTACATTTTGCCGAACCCAGCACGGAAGATAAAATAATGAAAACGCAAAGCAGTGAAAAGATCATGAAGCTGGTATGCATGCTTCCTGAAGAGCAGCGGGAGATCATTATCTTAAGACATTTTGCCGATCTGAAATTCCGGGAGATCTCAAACATCCTCAATTGCAGCGTAAATACAGCATTGGGCCGTATGCGCTATGCTTTATTGAACCTGCGTAAGCTGATAGAAGAAAAACAGATTGCACTATAATGGAATTCTACCCCTGGAACCTGTAAAACCCCTGAAAATGAATAGCCTTCCCCCTATGGAGGGCTTTCGTTTTTCCGGGATGTTGCCATAAATTCACTTTTATTTTAAGGCATAATGAGTATATTTAATATCATTAAATCTCACCATCATGCCTTTCTTCGATTTTCATTGCCACCCGGGTTTAAAACCCCAGTTCTCCAAACCAGAAACAAAGCCTTCGCCCTGGGATGATATTGATGCCAGACTTGCACTTGGAGATGGATGGACCATCAGGATCAACACCCTTTTTAACGAAGTGCTGAACTCACAATCGAACCTTACCCAGTTATTTCAGAACGATGTAAGGCTGATCGGTGTGATACTGCACGCTGTAGAAAAAAAGATATGCGTTTTACTGGCCGGGAAAAGCATTGTAAATAAGGGCAAGGTAAACCTGATCGATAAGAACAGGCTCAAATACCTGGCAACAGGCAAACATTCCTTTGAACTGATCAATGAGGAACTAAACTGGCTTACCAATTCCGTTTCGCCCATACCATCTGCTGACTTTAAAATTGTAAAAAAAGCATCCGACTTTAATGAAGCCGGACAAAATACCGTTTTTGGAATAATCATTATTGAAGGCCTTCATTGTTTTTTTGATGACCCGGATGCACCTGATGCCAAGGAAAGATTTACCAACAACTTCCATGCATTTACCAATAACAATACGGTGGTATCCATGAATATCTGTCATATGCAACAAAATCCTTTTTGCAATCATGCATATGGTATCCAGCTTTTTGAGCCGGCATTGTTTTATCCAAGGGAAAAAGGAATTACAAAATGGGGCAACGAGGTTATTAACCTGATGATCGGGAAAAAGATACTGGTAGATATAAAGCATATGAGCCTGCAATCCAGGCTGGACCTGTACCGTATGTTCAGACTTGCGGACCCGGAACCAAAATATATACAGCCCATCATATGCACCCACGCGGGTACAACAGGCCTGCCCGTTATGGACCGGGTGAAATATATTTATAAGGTTCCGGAAGATAAAGGCTCTGTATATGAGTTGCTGCACCTGAAACCCAAAAGCAGGTTTTATGATGATGTTTATCACAATGCAAGCAGTATTAATTTATACGATGAGGATATAGAAAATATTTTTTTGTCGGATGGGATTATCGGCCTGTCATTCGACCAGCGCATCCTGGGTTTTGCAGATGACAGTGGCTTAACCAATGTGATCGTGCCACATGATGTGGAATACATCAGCCACCTGGAAGCCGATTTCTTCTTTGGTCCCACACCGGGCAACTTAAACGTTTGGCCCGATGATGAAAATGTGTGGGCCAGCGAAGACCTGGATGTGCTTGACAAGTCATTGTATCCCGGTGTGCATCGCAGGTTCCTTATCAATAACATCCTGCATATTTTATGGGTAGCAAACAAACACCCATTTATAGGATTGGCAAGAGCCGCCAGGCAAATTTGCATTGGAACCGATTTTGACGGACTGATAAATGCTATTGACTGCTGTAAAAATGCAGCCGGACTTCAGCAATTAAAAGATGATATGCGGGAAGAACTTGCCGAAGCATTGAATAATAATGGATTTCAGGCCCTGGATACCGATGTTTTACTGGATGATATTTTTTATAATAACGGAAAGGATTTTATGCTGAAAAGGCTTCATGAAATGAAAATTTAACAGCATAAAACGGATTACAAATAAACCATAACTCAACACAAATGCCGCTATGGCATTAAGCTTTATATAAATATGGGGGCTAAAAAGGGTGTTTTTACCCCCTTTATTACCACTTTGGGGTATTTTTTATGTCAAAAAACTATCTTCTATTTGTTTATTAATTCCGAACAAGGTCTTTTCTAAAATATCAACGGTTTTAAGGCCCGATTTTTAAGACCGAACCTTTTTGAGAACAAGGGAATTTTTCCTTGTGGATTTTTCTCATGCTTGAACACATCCCCGTCCCGATTCTTCGGGATGGGTCTTTTTTTTATAACCCCTGCCAACCAACTAAAATTGTTATCAAAAAAATACTAAAATAATTAGTGGTAATAAAATTAAATCCATATCTTTGGTTCAGAATTTACATTTACAACGAAAAAACAGATACATCAACTAAAAAATTCAGACAATGAGCAAAACAGAAAATTCAGAAAGATCAGAAAAATTCAAGGCGTTAAAATTAACGATGGACAAGATCGATAAAGATTTTGGCAAAGGATCGGTAATGATGATGAGTGATAAGGGAGTAGTAGAACAGGAAGTTATTTCAACAGGTTCTATTGGCCTGGATATGGCCCTTGGCATCGGGGGTTTACCCAAAGGAAGGGTTATTGAGATCTATGGCCCTGAAAGTTCGGGTAAAACAACCCTGGCCATTCATGTAATTGCAGAAGCGCAAAAGAAAGGTGGCATGTGTGCATTTATTGATGCCGAGCATGCATTTGATAGTGTGTATGCACAAAAGCTGGGGGTTGATATCGACAATCTGTTGATCTCTCAGCCGGATTATGGTGAGCAGGCTTTGGAAATTGCAGATCGTCTGATCCTTTCCGGTGCTTTGGATGTGGTGGTTATTGACTCGGTAGCTGCCCTGGTTCCCAAAAGCGAACTGGAAGGAGAAATGGGTGATAGCAAAATGGGATTGCAGGCCAGGTTAATGAGCCAGGCTTTAAGAAAGCTTACAGCTACCATCAATAAAACAAACAGCTGCTGTATTTTCATTAACCAGCTTCGTGAAAAGATCGGCGTTATGTTTGGTAACCCCGAAACAACCACTGGTGGTAATGCGTTAAAATTCTATGCTTCTGTAAGGTTAGATATCCGCCGTATGGCACAGATAAAAGATGGCGATGATGCTATCGGTAACCACGTAAAGGTAAAAGTGGTTAAAAATAAAGTAGCACCACCATTCAGGCTTGCAGAATTTGATATTATCTACGGTGAAGGAATTTCAAAAGTGGGCGAGATCATTGATATGGGGGTAGAACTGGGCATTATACAAAAAAGCGGCAGCTGGTTCAGCTATAATAATGATAAGCTTGGCCAGGGAAGAGAATCTGTAAAGCAATTAATGCTCGATAACCCGGAAATGGCCAATGAAATTGAAGCCAAGATCAGGGAAAAGATCAAAGAAGCACAGGCGGTTTAGTGACCGCTTAAAGATAAATGCTTATTTGGGTTAGTAAGTATAAAGCTATTGTGTGTAAAAATGCAATAGCTTTTTTTATTGGCTTATTTTTGCCACGGATCTTGATAATATTTAAACAAACTACTTGAACAGGAAAAGTACAGCACATATTGCCTTGGTTTTTACCAATATCTTTTTTGCGATAAATCTTTCTGCAGTAAAACACCTCACTAATAACGGGCTTGTACAGGCTTTTGGTTTAAATGTGGTAAGGATCGGGGTGTCTGTAATTTTATTCTGGTTATTGTTTTTATTGAAACCTGTTAGTATCAAAATTGAGAAGCCTGACCGTATGCGGCTTTTTCTTTGTGCACTTTTTGGTATTGCCATTAACCAGCTGATGTTTATAAAAGGTCTTTCATTGACCTACTCCATTCACGCTGCCCTGTTATTACTCATCACACCTATTCTTATAGTTATTATAGCCGCCTGGATACTGAAAGAAAGACTGGGCCTTTTAAAGATCACCGGACTGGCATTGGGAATTTCGGGGGCACTGGTTTTAATTTTAGCAAAAGACAATGCTGGTAATGGCGCCAATGTATTACTGGGCGATCTGTTCATCATCATCAATGCGATATCCTACACTGTTTATTTTATCATAGTAAAACCATTGATGCTGAAGTATAACGCCGTTGTTGTACTGATGTGGATATTTACAATAGGACTTGTATTGGTACTTCCTTTTGGCTGGACCGAATTTACCCAAATTCCATGGCAACAATATAGCACGTTGGATTTTACAAGTATGGGCCTCATAGTAATAACCGGTACTTTTTTGGCCTACCTGTTTAATTTGTATGGAATAAAAACACTGGGGGCCTCGGTTGCAGGCTTTTACATTTACACACAGCCGGTATTTGCTGCATTAATCGCCATGCTTTTTTTACACGAGCAGTTGGCTTTATATAAGATCATCGCCGCGGTGCTCATCTTTAGCGGTGTTTACCTCGTAAACAGGCAAGTTAAAAATGGCTGATTATTTCTTTGCAGATTCAGAAGAAGACTATAGCATTGCTGCCATGCTTTTTAAAGAGTATGCTGCCTGGCTGAATATAGACCTGGGTTTTCAGCATTTTGATGAAGAATTAAAGGAAATAAGAACCATGTACGGAAAACCAGGTGGCGGCATTATTCTATGTAAAGAAGGAAAAGAAATTATTGGTTGTGTGGGGATAAGAAAGATTGATAACGATACTGCTGAATTAAAGCGCATGTTCATCAAAGCGGTTTTTCAAAATAAGGGAATTGGTAAGTCATTGCTGCAACATGCCATAGAATTTGCGAGGGAACATCACTATCGTGTGATCAGGTTAGATACACTGAACTATATGATACCGGCTATTAAGCTGTATAAAAACGCCGGGTTTTATGAAATTCCTGCTTATTACAATAACCCGAATGAAACAGCGGTTTACTTTGAAATGAAATGCTGATCAATTACACTTGTTGTATTTTTTGATAAGCTGCTTAAAGCTGTAGTCGCGGTATGAAAGCAGTTCCCACATGGCATCCGGTATTTTTTTACAATCACCCATGATGGCATGCAACTGGTTTACATAACCTTTATCTTCTGCAATACTCACTTTTGATTTATCTCCCCTGTACCTGGCACGGTCATCGTTATAATTTCCCAGCCCACCTTGTAAATAATAACGTATCACCAGTTGAACAGGCTTTTGATCGGCAGGGGTTTTGTAAAAATAAAACGGGATCTTAAAATTGTCTACTGCATAATACAGGTTCATTTTGGGGGTTGAATAAATCTCATCCAGTATCAAAACCGTATCTGCAGTTGATTTTTTAATATAATCCAGTTCCAGGTCGGCCAGGTTATCGGCATATAACTGCAGATTACAGGGTAAAACAACAGACCCTTTGTATTTGCCAATCCGTACTTTACTTACTTCATGGGCGCTGACCTCAAGCGACCCCGAATTTTTAACGTAAAAGATCTTGTTCTGTAACTTAATATCTCCCCAAATTGTATCACCGTTATTTTTAACCAGGTAATCTCTTTTTTGAGAAAAGCCGGCCATACAAATCAATAATGAAAAAATTACCAATACTGTTTTCATAAATAACGATTTTTAGTAATAGTGCAATTTAGTGGAATTAAGATTATTTTATATGCAGCTGCCGGCATTTTCTTTTACAAACGAAAAAAATGCTGTTATGGTTGTTCACAACAAAAAAACCAGGGTAAGGGTTCAATATCTACAAGGAGTTTTTAGGATAATCAAAGAATAAAGCTACTTTTTTTGCTTTGCTGAATTCTGCCCATTGATCAATATCAACAGACACTGCAAAAACGCCGCAGGTGGGCATATTATCTATCCTGATCCCTGTATTCAGGCTGTTAATAAAATAGGTAATACCCGGGTTGTGGGAAAAAATGGCAACAGAATTCAGTGTATCGGGCAGGGCACTTATCACCTCATAAAAAACCTCGGCAGGGGCATGGTATAGTGCCGTTATAAAAATTATTTCGCTTTCCTGCATCTGCAGATTTTCTGCAAACAACGCTGCAGTTTTTTTTGCTCTAGTTGCCGGGCTGGATACCAGCGCATCGGGCCTGGCTTCATGTTGAAGCAGGCGCTTTGCCATTTCCGGGGCATCGGTTTTTCCCCGCTCATTCAACGGGCGCTCAAAATCGTTGCCAAAGAAGCGCTGGTCACTTTTTGCATGGCGTATAATAAATAGCTTTTTCAGATTATTGAATTGGGGGGTTAAAGGAGATACTTGTGTTACATTGCTGAACCAGGAAACTGCAGCAATATAAAAATTTAATTCAACAACGTAAGTACAAGCCTGAACTTTTCATACTTTACACATAAATTGATGTATGCAGCGTTTTGTTTTATATCCTTACTTATTCTTAACGGTCTTATTATTATACTCGTGTACCGCAACAAAAACCATTACACAGCCCGGTGCCAGTATCCGCAGCCTGAAGTATCTTGATTCCTACGATATACCATTCAATTTAAAATATAAAAATACGATTGTAGGAGGCTTATCAGGTATTGATTATGATGTAAAAAATGATTCATACTACCTGGTAAGTGATGACAGAAGCGATAAAAACCCGGCACGTTTTTACAAGGCAAAGATTTTTATTTCTGCAAAAAGAATAGACAGCCTTGCTTTTACAGGTGTTGAAAATATGTTGCAGCCTGATGGAAAAGTATATCCCAATAATGTACAGGACCGGTTTAAAACACCCGACCCTGAAGCAATACGCTATAACCCGGAAAAAGGATACCTGGTATGGAGCAGTGAAGGCGAAAGAATTGTAAAAGCAAATGATACCGTATTAACTAACCCTGCTGTTATCATGATAAGACCAAACGGCAGATACCTTGACAGCTTTGCATTGCCCGAAATGATGAGGATGCATGCAACTGAAAAGGGCCCCAGAAGAAACGGGGTATTTGAGGGAATGAGTTTTGCCGATAATTATAAAACACTTTATGTAAACGTAGAAGAGCCCTTGTATGAAGACGGTCCCCGGGCCGATGTTGTGGAAAACAATGCTTTCATACGAATCATACGATTTGATGCAGGCCAGAAAAAAAGTACAGCCCAGTATGCATACAAATTATCGCCGGTTGCTTATGCGGCTAAACCCGAAACTGAATTTAAGATCAATGGTGTACCCGACATACTTAGTTTGGGGAATAACAAACTGCTGGTTATTGAACGTTCTTTTTCAACAGGAAGACTGCCCTGCACGATCCGGGTTTTTATTGCCGACCTGGATCGCGCTACAGATATAAGTGAGATATCATTAAAAGACAATCATGCTTTTACGCCGGCAAAAAAATCGCTGCTGTTAAATATGGATGACCTGGGTATGTATACAGATAATATCGAAGGGGTAACATTTGGCCCCCCGTTGCCCAATGGCCATAAGACCTTACTGTTTATTGCCGATAATAATTTTACTGTTGTTGAAAAAGCCCAGGTATTACTGTTTGAAGTAATTGAATAAAAAATATTTGTAAGCGGGAAGATATTCTGTGTATTAAGTTAGCTTTACAATTCAAATTTCATAGCAATGACCAACCTGTTCAAAAAAATAACAATACTCTTTTTATTTCTGTATTTGCCATTTTGCAGTATGGCATGGGGCGTTTTGGGCCATCGTATCGTAGGGCAGATCGCAGACAGCTATCTTACTAAAAATACAAAGAGAGAGATCTTTAAGATACTGGGCAACGAATCAGTTGCGATGGCGAGCAACTGGCCCGATTTTATAAAATCAGATCCGTCTTACAAATACCTGGATGTATGGCATTATATAAACCTGAAGTCCGGGCTTAGTGAGACTGATTTAAAGAATTACCTGGCTACCGATACCGTAACGGATGCATACACCAAATTAAACTGGTTGACAGAGCAGCTAAAGAATAAGGAACTGGAGCAGGATAAAAAAGTATTATACCTGCGTATGCTGATTCATATCGTGGGTGATATCCATCAGCCACTGCATATTGGAAGGGCTGAGGACCGGGGCGGAAACGGTGTAAAGCTAAACTGGTTTAAAGAACCATCAAACCTGCATACGGTTTGGGATTCAAAACTGATAGACTTTCAGCAATTGAGCTATACGGAATATGCTGCTTCTATCAATTATACTACCAAGGCGCTGAGAAAGGAATGGCAGGCCGAACCGATCGGTGACTGGATCTGGCAATCGTACCAACAGGCCGAAAAAATTTATGCAGATACAAAACCCGATGCCAACTTAACCTACGACTACAACTTTAAATTTATTGCTGTTGTTAACCAGCAACTATTAAAAGGGGGAGTACACCTGGCCGGGTTATTAAATGAAATTTTCAATTAAGCAATTGAAGGGTGACAGAACACTTAAACAGACTATTCAATATTAAATCTTCAATTCCTTAATACCCTCTCACATTCTTTCCTTCCATGTAATTCATGAAGGCTTTATTGCACACCCGGTTGCCGCCCGGTGTGGGATATTTGCCGGTGAAATACCAGTCGCCCAGGTTGGTAGGGCAGGCTTCGTGCAGCGATTCGATGGTTTGATAAATTACACTTACCGGAATATTGATGTCTGAAGCTGTGATCAGCTCTGCAATTTTATCCGAGATATCTTCAGGTGTAAAGGTTTTGTAAAGTTGCTGCACAATGTTTTCGGTGTGCAACTGGTTATTGCGCTGCAGCTCCTTGCATTTTTCCAGCATCTGGTTTAACACATCCTGTTGCCCGGTATCGTTCAGTAATTCAACAGCGGCCCTGAATGCAATAAAGTCGCCCATCTTGCTCATGTCAATGCCATAGCAATCGGGGTAACGTATTTGCGGAGCCGATGAAACAACGATGATCTTTTTAGGTTCCAGCCTGGATAACATGCGGATGATGCTTTCCTTTAAAGTAGTGCCCCGTACAATACTGTCGTCAATTACAACCAGGGTATCTATATGCTTTCTTACGGTTCCGTAAGTGATATCATATACGTGTTGCACCATTTCATTGCGGCTGCTGTCTTCAGTAATAAAAGTACGCAGTTTCACATCCTTGATGGCGATCTTCTCAATGCGTATCCTTCTGTTCACCATTTCTGCCAGCTTCTCGTCATCATATGATTTGCCCCAGCTTAAAATGCGTTCTATCTTTATCTTATTGAGGTAATCCTCTGCTCCTTTGATCAGCCCGTAAAAAGCAGTTTCTGCCGTATTGGGTATGAAAGAAAAGATGGTATTCTTCAGATCATAGTCGATGGCTTTTAAAACACGGTCGCTTAGCAGGTAACCCAGCCTGGTTCTTTCCTTATAAATCTTTTCATCGCTGCCGCGGCTGAAATAAATGCGTTCAAAACTACAGGCCTTTCTTTCTTTGGGTTCCACTATCTGTTCAACCGTATAACTGCCATCAGCCTTTACGATCAGCGCATTGCCCGGCATAAGTTCCTGTACTTCATTCTCTTCCAGGTGAAAAGCAGTACGGATGGCGGCCCTTTCACTGGCAGCAACTATCACATCGTCATTGATAAAATAGTAAGAAGGGCGTATCCCGTGTGCATCCCGCATTACAAAGGCATCTCCATTGCCCAGGATGCCGCTGAAGTTAAAGCCCCCGTCAAATAAGGGCACGGCTTTCTTTAAAACCTTGGCAATATCCATTGCCCCCGGGAAAGCCTCATCGGCTTTTACCACAAAATGGTACAGTACTTCCATCATTGCTGCCAGGTCGCTCTGGCGCTGAAATTCACCGGGGTCAATATTTACCAGTGCAAATAATTCTTCAGTATTCACCAGGTTAAAATTGCCAGCCAAAGCCAGGTTCCGGGATGGGATGGTATGTCTTTTTATGAAGGGGTGGCAAAACTCGGCATTGTTTTTACCCTGTGTGCCATACCGTAAATGGCCCAGCAAAACTTCTCCCAAAAAATTAAGATGCCCCTTCATTAAACCGGGGTGGTTCTTAATATCGGGCTGGTATCTTTCAACCTCGTTGTATTCCTTTCCGATCTGCGCAAAAAGGTCGGCAATGGGCTGGTTGGCGCCACTGCGTATCCGGTGCATAAAGGGATAGCCTGGTTCTGTATTCAGCTTTACTGCTGCAATGCCTGCCCCATCCTGGCCACGGTTATGCTGCTTTTCCATAAGCAGGTATAGCTTGTTAAGGCCATACATTACGGTGCCATATTGCTGCTGATAATAACTGAAAGGCTTTCGAAGACGAATGAAAGCAAGGCCGCATTCGTGTTTAATTTCGTCGCTCATGTTGTGGAGTGAGGCGCAAAGTTACAACTTTACAAAAGAGCCGCAAAGAAAAATCCTCACAGACTTAACCGTGAGGACTAAAAAAATTATTGAATACAACTGGATTACAGTCCGCTGAAATTTAACCCGATCTGCACCAGCTTAACATCGGCAGCCACACCATCTTTGAAAATATTGTTTAACTGGTAACTGCCAAACAAGCTGAAATTACCATAACCGATCCTGGCTGTTGCTGCCAGGCGGGTAGAATTAAAGAATCCTTTCCCCGTTTCCTTGGCTGTGTAGTTATTTAAAGTAGCGCCATTCTTATCTAACAATGTTTTTCCTTTGGTATGTACATTTAAGAGGGTACCCACTTTAACACCCAGGGCAAACTTGATACTTTTCATTTCATTCACCGGATCAACAGTAAAACGCAGTTCCAGTGGAATTTCCAGGTAAGCTGTTGCCAGTTTGTATTTTTTAAAATGATTTACACTGTCAACATTATTAAAAGGCAGTTTATTGGTTTTTGATTTGATATCTACGACCGTATTTTTGAAATACATATTGCTGGTTCCCACGCCCACACCAAATGCAACACTCCACTGCGGGGCACTTTTAAAGCGCTGGTCAAGCATCACATATACGTTTGCTCCACGTGCAAAACCATTTATCCTTCTGTCAATACTGTCCGGAGTTCCAATCCAGTAATCACTGGTAAGCTGCAGCATTAAATGGTCGCCGGTCCTGTTCATAAAACCACCGATCTTCTTTTTTTCCTGCGCATTGGCTGCAGATACTGTTACCAGGGCAAAAACAATAAGTACTAATTTCTTCATAATCAATTTTGAAGCTGCAAATTAACGGCAAATAATTTAATGAAGCGTTAAAATAAATACCGGATACCAGATGTTTGATACTTGCAAGAGCCGACTGATTATGAATTCCCCTATTCAGCAACCGGTATCAGGTATCAGACATCCGAAACATTGTCCCTTATTTTAAAGATATTCAGCTACCGGAATTTTAATGTGTTTCAAATTAATTGGCTTTGATTATATTTGCACCCTCATTCTTCATTTTAAACCGAAGAAAGGGCCTATAGCTCAGTTGGTTAGAGCACCTGACTCATAATCAGGTGGTCCCTGGTTCGAGCCCAGGTGGGCCCACCAAGCGTTCCGAAAAACCGGGGCGCTTTTTTATTATGGCAGCAACTAAAAATATTATTTTCGACCTCGGAGGAGTTTTGCTTGATATCGACTATCAAAAGACCATCGATGCTTTTGAAAAACTGGGATTAAAGCATTTTGAAGCCATGTTTTCGCAGTTTAAAGCAGACGAATTGTTTGAAAAACTGGAAACAGGCCAAATAAGCGAAAGAGATTTCTATGATGCTGTTAAAGAAAGGACAGCAATACCTTTGTCAGACGAAGAGATCGATCATGCCTGGAATGCTCTTATCTTGAATTTCCGAACAGCAAGCCTTGCGTTACTGGAGCAGTTATCTGCCGGTTATAAACTATACCTGCTGAGCAATACCAACAGCATCCATTTAAAATACTTTAAAAAACTTTTTACCCGGCAAACCTGCAAACCCTTGCTGGATGCATATTTCACA
>JBJTMN010000105.1:0-2916 GCA_046070545.1 Ferruginibacter sp. | reverse complement strand
CGGGGAGGCTTTTAAGACGGGTGTATAATCATACGACTGATAAAACGCTGTTTTAAAAACATAACGCTGCATCCAGAAACCGCTAATGGCAATCATCAGGTTAAATAGTAAAGCATACACTCCTATCAAATGGTGGAGGTTGATCCTTTTGTACACTGTTTTTTTAAAGAGTAAAACAGCCAGGATATTTTTTCTATAAAGAATAAAACCGGTGATAATACTCAGCAAAAATATCAATGAAAAAAATCCCAGGAGCCACTCTCCTGTTTTACCCAGGTGAAAAGAGTTATGGAATTTTGACAGCCAGCTTATATAATTGTTGCTGCCGCTTGCTTTTAAAACTGCCGCAGTTTGCGGGTGCAGAAAAACCTGCATAGCCGCTTTCCCGGTTTTGTAAGACGAGTCGTAAATAAAAAATAAAAACGGGCTGCTGCTGTTTTCCGGCAGTACCACATTGCTGATTTGTGCATGGGGATAATGATGCTGAATTGCCCGGTAAGCGCTGTCAATGGTAATATTTTTTGCAGGTGAAGATCTCAGTGCCGGCTGTTGCATGGCATCCAGGTTGTCGTGAAAGACAAGCACTGCACCGGAAATGGACATCCCTAAAATAAAAATGCCGGCTACCAGTCCGGCCATGGAGTGCAGTTTTACAATAAAGTTCTTCTTCATTAACAGCTGTTTACCGTATAGTTAAATTACCTTGCAATATTAATATTTCAAAAAGCAACATGAAGAAATATAAAAAATTATTTTTGGCCCTTGCCTGCATAAGTAGTTGCCTGAACAGCTTTTCGCAAAATGCAGACATTGACCTGTTAAAATCCATCAACAAGCATGAAACCAGTTTCAAGAACAAATATCTGGAATTAAATGCTTCATCTGTTACTGCTGTAAGTATTGCAGTTCCTGCCAGCATGGCAATTGCCGGTTTTATAAAACATGATAAAAAATTAAAACTGGATGCATTGTATACCGGTGCTGCTTTCCTTGCTTCCAGTATTGTTACCAGGGCAACCAAATCTATCGTAAACCGGCAAAGGCCATTTGAGAAATACCCCTTCATTATTAAGCGTGATGATGAAGCAGGTGGTTTATCTTTCCCCTCAGGGCATACTTCTGCTGCTTTTTGCACAGCCACTTCCATATCCCTGCGGTACCGAAAATGGTATGTAATTGCACCTGCCTATATTTTTGCAACGAGCGTTGGCTGGGCCCGTATGTACCAGGGTGTGCATTACCCCAGTGATGTTTTGGCGGGGGCGCTGGTGGGCGCCTGCAGCGCCTGGCTGGGGTACAAAGCACAAAAATGGATCACGAATAAAAAAGAACAAAAAAAGAAAGTTACTTTGTAGTATGATCGATATCAACATCAACACGCCTGCCTTATTATTTCCGGCCATCACCTTACTGATGCTGGCCTACACCAATCGTTTTTTATCGCTGGCAACACTGGTACGTAAACTGCATGATGAATATAACCGTGGCGAAAAGGAAAGAAATATTTTAAGCCAGATCAAAAATATCCGCAGCAGGCTGAACCTGATACGTTATATGCAGGCATTGGGTGTACTGAGTTTTCTCTGCTGCGTATTGTGCATGTATGCTATTTTCCGCGACTGGATACTGATCGCTCACTGGATATTTGCAGCCAGCCTTATTTTTTTACTGCTATCCATTATTTTGTCGCTGCTCGAGATCAATAAAAGCACCAAGGCCATAGAACTGGTTCTGAGTGATATTGAAGAGCTGGATAAAGAAAATATTTTTACTGATATTTTTAAAAAAAGTGAAGACTAATGAAGCTCAACCGGTTTGCTGGTCTCATAATCCGGGTCGTACTTAACAAAGAATCGCATATACAATACACGGCTTAAGCGCATGAGCCAGGGTTGTGTTATGATAAGTATTACCGTATTTAAACCAAGCCACCAGAAAATACGGTTATCATCTGTTGAAACACCAATTAAAACCAGCCAGGCAACAAAAGTGCTTACTGAAACAGCCACTGCCAAAGCATAACTCACATAACCGGTTCCATACCAGAAACCTTCTTCCATGTCGTAATGCTGTTTACACACCGGGCAATCATCGTACATATTGAAAATATGAGAAAGCTTCAGACTCCTGTATGGATTTGCATTTTTGAACATCCTGCCACGCCTGCAACGCGGGCATCTCATGGTTAAAATACTCCAGTAATAGTTGGGAGTAGGTTTTTTATCACTCATGCCTGCAAAGGTACAAAAGCTGAAACTGATAACCGTAACAAAAGATACCGTTACTTAAACTTCAGCTTAAAGTACATCATTACCAGGCTCATCAGCAATACCATACTGTTGGTATAGATGATGGACGCACTCATGACCACCAATCCATAGATAAGCCACAGTACCACACCCAGCATCAGCAGCAGCAACATCATGATAGAAAGGTCTTTGGCGGATTTTGTCTGCCAGATCTTTACTACCTGTGGTATAAAAGTAATGGAGGTAATAGTACCTGCAACCAGGCCCAGAATTTCAATTGGTGCCATGTATTTTAATTTAAAGAAGGTGTTGTTGTGGGTCTTTTTCTTTCGCCTATCTGCTGGCGCCACATGGCATAATACAAACCTTTTTCTTCAAGTAGTTTTTCGTGAGACCCTGTTTCCACTACATCCCCTTTTTCCAGTACATAGATCCTGTCGGCATGCATAATGGTACTCAGGCGGTGAGCAATTAAAATGGTGATCTGTTCTTTTTGTGAAGAAAGGTCTCTTATCGTATTTGTGATCTCTTCTTCCGTTATTGAATCCAAAGCTGAAGTAGCTTCATCAAAGATGAGTAAATGCGGCTTGCGCAATAAGGCCCGGGCAATGGAAATACGTTGTTTTTCGCCACCGGATAATTTTAATCCGCCTTCGCCGATCATGGT
>JBJTMN010000104.1:0-3160 GCA_046070545.1 Ferruginibacter sp. | reverse complement strand
GTTGCTCCCGCAAAAATATTTTGCTGCATTTATGTAATGGTCTTTAAAACTGCATCAGTATAATCAAATTACTGATTATGCAGAAACTTCAGCTTTCCATTCCTGAACCATGCCACGAGAACTGGCAAAAGATGAAGTTTCTGCATAATCAGTAATTTGATTATACTGATGCAGTTTTAAAGACCATTACATAAATGCAGCAAAATATTTTTGCGGGAGCAACAGTAAGGAATGCAGTTATTATTTTTCCAGAGCAACGCTGGTTTCGCTGAAACTTACTTTGTTGCTGTATTCGGTATTGGTAACCCGTTTGCGGTAGTTTTTAAAAAGACTATGCCAGCGCAGTTTAAGCACACCCAGTACGCCTTCTTTGATAATGCCCTTGTTCATTTTACTGGCGCCAAACTCACGGTCAATAAAAGTGATGGGCACTTCTTTGATGGTGAACCCCAGTTTCCAGGCAGCAAATTTCATTTCTATCTGGAAAGCATAACCCACAAATTCAATTCCATCCAGGTTAATAGCTTCCAGTACTTCTTTACGGTAACATACAAAACCAGCGGTAGGATCCTTCACCGGCATCCAGGTGATAAGGCGGGTATACACCGAAGCGCCCTTTGAAAGCAGGATGCGGTTGGCAGGCCAGTTGGCCACAGCCCCCCCTTTTATATATCGTGAACCTACTGCAACACCGGCACCTTCCTTACAGGCCGAATATAATCTTTGCAGGTCATGGGGATTGTGCGAAAAATCGGCATCCATTTCAAAGATGAATTGATATCCTTTATCAATGGCCCATTTAAAGCCGTGAATATAAGCTGTACCCAGCCCGAGTTTTCCTTTACGTTGCTCTAAAAATAACTGCCCGTTGTACCTGGGCATTAAAGACTTGATGATTTCGGCTGTGCCATCCGGTGAGTCATCATCAATAATAAGGACATGAAAACCCAGTTGTAAATTCATGACCACACCGATGATCTTTTCGATGTTTTCCTTTTCGTTGTAAGTAGGTATGATTACGAGTTTTTCCAATATATGCGTATTACGGCAAACCCAAATTTACATTAATTACGGTAATGCCTTATCAACATATTTTCTACAGCGGTTAATTAGTTGTTTTTTAACAGTGTACTGTTCAGTATCTCAGTCAGTTTCTGCTTGGTATGCAGCGGAAAGTCACCCCGCATCATCCAGTCGTAATATTGTGGTTCTGCCTTTAAAACATCTCTTACCGGCCGTCCCTTGTGCTTTCCAAAATTAAATATCTCAACACCCTTGTCATTGAAGCTGAAGCGACGTGCATAATCAACAATCTTCTCTTCACCAATAACACTTAAAACAGACTCAACAGAATTGCCCAGGTTTTTATAGCGGTTCAGTTGTGCCATGAATACTTCTATGGTTGCATCCACATCTGCTTCTGCACTGTGTGCATTGGTCAGTTCCTTTTCGCAAAAGAATTTATAGGCAGCAGTTAAGGTTCGTGGTTCCATAGTGTAAAATATGTGCTGCACATCGATCATTTTACGGGTGCTCAGGTCCACATCCATGCCTGCCCGTAAAAATTCTTCCATTAAAATAGGTATATCAAAACGGTTACTGTTATAGCCACCCAGGTCGCAATTATCAATGAACATCTTTATTTCATTAGCCGCCTGCTTAAATGATGGTGCATCTTTAACCATCTCATCGGTAATGCCATGTATATCACTTGATTCTTTTGGAATGGGCATTTCTGGATTAATGAGTTTACGTTTTACCTGGCGGCTGCCATCGGGCAGGATCTTAATGATGGCTATTTCAACGATCCGGTCGGTACTCAGGCTTACACCGGTTGTTTCAAGGTCAATAAAGGCAATTGCACGGGTTAAGTTTAACATTTCGTTGTTGTTCATTTTGAGGTTAAAAGGTTGGTTTTGAGGTCAATTTTACATTTTTCAGAGTAATTTGGGTACACAATGTAATATAAATACTATTTCTCCGTTTAAGTTTGGTAAATTATCTTTGCAAAATATCTTTTAAAGAAAATAAGTTTTAACCCCAAACGAACACGATGAAAAAGTTATTCATACTTGCATGTATACTGATTGCAGCAGCTGCCTTGATCAGCAGTTGTACTTCAAGCCGTAAAGCAAGTTGCCCTATGGCCGAAGGTATCATTCATTAATTTCAGCCTATACCCTATCATTAATGAACTGGATCAACTTACACAATGTTCAGCAACTTGCTGACATTAAAGAACTTTCTAAAACCAGGCCCCAGGTAATTTTCAAACACAGTACCCGTTGTTCCATCAGCGTAATGGCAAAAAGCCGTCTTGAAAGGAACGATCAGCCCCCCTCCATAGATTTTTATTATCTCGACCTGCTTAAGCACCGGACCATATCTGACCAGGTAGCCGAAGATTTTAAGGTAAACCACGAATCACCACAAATACTGCTAATTAAAAACACGGAATGTGTGTACGAAGAAAGTCATAGTGGTATCCAAATGGATGAGATCCTTGACCAGATCACACTTAATTAGTCCTGCGCCTTTTCATCAATTTTACTGCTTCGTACCAGGTAACTGATAGCAATCCGGTTGTGATACTGATCAGCAACTCCATGGCATCCAGTCTTTCAAACTTAAATATTTTACTGAGCGGCGTTACAAATAACAACAGCGCCATTAAAGTGATGGGAACGAAAATGATGATGGGAACCAGGTTATTTTTATACCTGCTGGTGGTTATCACAGAATAATAGAACGAACGGTTAACCAGTGTAAGAAATATATTAGCAGCAATAAGTGTAACAAAAACCATGGTACGCGTTGTATCTTCACTGCTTCCCTGCTGAACTGCATATTGATAAACGAACAGGGTGCCCCCGGTAATTACAAGCCCCTGCATGATGCTGGTGGCCAGTTCCCGCATGTTAAAGAATGTACTGCTGAAAGGCCTTGGCTTTTGCAGCATGCTGTTTTTTTCGATAGGCTCATTTTCGTAGATGATGGAACAGGTGGGCCCAATGATGAGTTCCAGAAAAATAACATGTACCGGCGTAAAAATATTCGGATACATCCATCCCAGCGCCAGCGGAACAAATACGGTTAGTATAATGGGAATATGAATGGAGATGATATACTGTATTGCTTTTTTAAGATTGCTGTAAATGCG
>JBJTMN010000103.1:0-2150 GCA_046070545.1 Ferruginibacter sp. | reverse complement strand
ACGGGCCGTTAAATGGAAATTAAGGGCGGCACCTTTCTCTTCCGTTTCTGGGGCATACATGAATGAAATGCGTTGCAGTGCATCGCCAAAACCGGCCTGCAGGTAATTGTATTGATCCATTTCGGAAAAAGACTGCAACTTGTACCAGTTATGCTGCAGCATTGTTCCGGGCTTAATTATAATATCAGTTATGGAGCCCGTTTCAAAAGGTTGCTGCCAGTTATCCTGCTGCCTGTCCTGTATCTGAAGAATAATGATCTTACTGGTATTTGCTTTCAGCCAGTCGCTGAAATTTTCTATAAAGCGCAATGTGGTTTCCTGCCCGTAATTGTCACGCAGGCCGGCATCCATCACATCTATAACAGGGTTGCTGGGCATCCATACATTAGGAAGTACATACGGAAAGCTTGCATTCATACGTAAGGCTGTAAGCAGTCGCAGGTTTAAAGGATCCTGCCTGGCAAACATAGCTGCAAAATCAACTGCATCCGGGCTGGCCTGCGGCTCATTTGCCAGTTCAGCAGATTTCATCATAAAACTGATGGGCTGTGAGCAGACCATCATTTTCCTTCCATCCCTGCTGATGGTTGAATTGAATATCATCAATGGTATGCTGGCATTTTTTTCTTCAGCACTATATTCCCGCAGTTGTTTGTCCAGTATGTTGCCACTGTTACGGTTCAGTTTCTGTTCAAAAGCATATCCCCGGTCCTTTATATATTGGTATTTGCCTACAGAAAATTTTTGTGCAGGTGAAAAGATATCCCTCGACACCATTGAAGAAAAAAGCGGGTTCAGCAGGTCTTTGGCAATATGATCGGAGTAAACCGGGCTCAATAAATTGATACTGCTGTCTTTCTGGCTAAGCCTGTATAACTCACGGTAATAAGTGGCCGCCAGCATACCGCCGCTTGCACCGCTGATCAGCATGGTATGGCCCATCAGTTTTCCGTGAAATGTGCTGTCCAGTTTCTGAAGCGTATTCATCACAAAAGTACCGCTACGTAATCCGCCGCCGCTTACATTTATAAAGATCATGACGGGCTTTTCTTCAGCCTGCCTGGCTTTCCAGTTTGCAAGTACCTGCAGCATATTGGCTTTATCCGCTGCAATTTTTTGTGGCGTACATAAATGCTGTAAAGATGATTTATCATAAACCGGGCGCCCCTGCCTGTTGTTATAATTCAAGCCATAGGCTTTATTCCTGTTGTCGATGATCTCATTTTTGTACAATACGTCTATGAATAAAACAAGCAGTATAAAAGCCGGCAGGCTCCAGCTCTGCAAAAAATAAGACAAAGCACCGATAACCGCCGTCATGCTGGCAAAAAAGATAAGGATACTGGCAGCAGCAGGCGCTTCAAAGAGTGGATTATCCATATAAAAGCCAACCACAATTAAAAAAGCAAAGGAAAGCGCGATGCTCAGGATGCCCGAAAGGTGATGACGTTTAAATACGATATCCAGGAAGTCCTGGTTATAATGCGAAACATTCCTTGGCTTCTTAAAGCTGAAACGTTCACCCAGGTAACCGCTGATCTTTAATCCTGGAATTTCTGTTGCCTGGCTGCCCGAGTAAAAATTGACATTGAAATGCTGCGCCGAGTCTATGATAGGTGCAATGGTACGTTGTATCGTTTTTTCGGCGCCAAAAAAATAGGCAAATGATACAGCCACGATCAAAATGATACCACCCAGCAAGCCTGCGATCACTGCCATGATCTCACCGGTACTCATCAGTTCTTTTTGTGAATCGAAGACAATGAGTTTATACAGGTAAAAAAGGAGGAACAACAGAGGCAGCAAGGCATTGTTGATACAGTATTTTAAAAAAGGATTGGTAGTGGTAGCCAGGAATTTGCAACGCTTGCTGTGCAATATGAAAGTGGTGATATTCCAGCTCATGAAAAAGACCCCCATGGCAATACCAACAATGGCAGCACTTAAGGCGTTTACATTACCCAGGTATTCGGGCGAACAGAACAGTGCATCTGCACCATAATGTTTCATAAAGCCGCTGTTGATGGTACTTCCCAGTAAATACCAGAATATGAGCAATGCCTGGAATTTTCTGAAATGCAGTATAAAAAGCTGAACAGGAAAGAAGTAATAAATATTTTTCAGGGCATGCTTCATGAATGCGGCTATTG
>JBJTMN010000102.1:0-9287 GCA_046070545.1 Ferruginibacter sp. | reverse complement strand
CTTTTTTTAGTGCAGCATTTTTTTTAAGCTGTTGTTGAAATTCTTCGGCAACAACAAATTCATCCGGCTTTTTTAAGGCAACTTTCAACCCGGCTTTTTCCACTTCAATGGCTTCATAAATGCAGGCTTTCAATATGCTTTTCTGTTTTACAATCTCACGCACACTGGTAAAGCGTGCCTGCCTGGCTGCCTGCACATTTGTTGTCTGCTGTATTAAAATTCCGCTGCTGTTCTGCAGCAGGGCTCCTTTAAAAAACAGCAATGCGCAGTATTCCTTAAACTCGTGTATCAATACAATATTGGCTGGTTTGCTGCCGGCAGCGTAGGTATAACAGGGCGAACCCCATTTCAGTTCTTCGGTGAGGCCGCATTCCAGCACGATCTTCCTCAAGGCTTCCAGTTCTTTTGGCCACCTGGACTTGCTGAAATAAAAATCAACTTTCGGGTTCATCTGTCCTATGTTGGGGTTAAATATTCTATTACAATTTCAGCATTCCACGGAAGCCCCTGGCTGCATAGTAGGATTCTGCTCCATTGTGATATACAAATACGGAGTTGTAACGCCGGTCGCAAAACAGGGCGCCGCCCAGCTTACGGATAGCAGCAGGTGTTGCTATCCAGCTGGAGGTTTTGGTATCAAAATTTCCCAGTTGCTGCAATTCCCGGTATTCTGCTTCGGTGAGCAGTTCTATACCCATGGCAGCTGCCATGGCCTGGGCACTTGTTTTGGGTTTATTTTCTTTCCTGGCGTTCAGTGCTGCTTCATCATAACAAATGCTTCTGCGGCCTGCAGGACTCTCAGCTGCGCAGTCATAAAAAATGTATTCGTTTGTTTTTTTATCATATCCTACTACATCGGGTTCGCCGCCGGTGCTTTCCATTTGCTGCAGCGACCATAATTTATCGCTGCCCGTTTGCAGCTTTGCCTCTACTTTGGCCCATTCAATGCCCTGGTGTCGTGGCATGTTCTTTTCAAAGCGGGTTTTTAATGTGCTTACAAGAGCGGTAGTTTCTGCTGCTGATAATTTCTTTTTACCTGCCATGGTATTGTTGTTGTTTTAGTTAGCAACATGAAGATAAAATAAATGATGGAAACAGGGGAATGTACATGCTTATAAGGTTTGTTGTTGGTCATAAGATTAACAACGGCGAAGAACCATGCAGGCTCCCGGCCTCGGATGCTATTTAAAATAATTTAAGCAACAACAAGCAACAAATACATATTTTGTTCAGGGCTTGTTCGGGTAAGCTTCGATACAGGTTGCTTAGCTTCCGAATATCGATCGAACAAGACCCGAACAAGAGTAAAAGAAAACAGGGAAGGTTTTTGGAAAGGTTTGGTATCAAAATATCACTACATGATCCTTACAATACCAGGGGGCTGTATTTTAGAAGATATCAGATCTTCAGCTTTTTAAAAAACTCCGCTTCCTCCAGTTCTCTTACTTCGCCGGCTTTTAAGCCGTCTAATTGCAGATCTTCAATGCTGATGCGGATAAGCCGCTTGGTCTTGTGGCCGGTGGCAGCTATCATTTTGCGTACCTGGTGAAATTTGCCTTCAGTAATAGTAATGAGCAGCCAGGTAAAAGGAGGCCAGGCTGTAAGCCGGTCGCCCAGGTCATACAGTTCTTCCGGGTTATTAATGATGCATACATCACAGGGACTGGTAGTATAAGTTACACCTGTTTTTATACGGATTGGGATGCCGTTCTGCAGGCGCTGCAGGTTCTCATCGCTGATGGCATTGTTTACCTGCACCAGGTAGGTACGCTTGTGCGGCACTTCGCCCAAAAACAACAGCCGGGTTACTTTTTTGTTGGTTGTTAATATCAGTAATCCTTCAGAGTGATTATCCAGCCGCCCCACGGCATGCGTTCCTTCGGGAAAATCAAAATCAAGATGGCCCAGCAGCCGCACATCATGCGTGCTTACAAACTGCGATACCATGTTGAAGGGTTTGTTGATCACAAAATAACGGAAGCAGGGTTTTGTGTCTGGGGTCTTGGGTTTTGTGTTGGGCAACATTTATGTGTGAGCATCTGTTAAAAGTTCAAAACTAAGTATTTTGACTGTAGGTTGAATTATTTAGGTTGTTGCGTAAACGGGAGAGTTGCGTGTATCAAAAAAACACAAAACAAAAAACACAAAACCCTGAACAAAAGCTACCTGATCAACACCGTACTTCCCTTGGCATTATACACTTTATCATCGGCGCCAATGCCCTGCAGCATCCACACCAGTGTATGCGATTGAACGGGATTGCCTTTGTAGCGGCCATCCCAGCCTTCACCGATCTTTTTGGTCTCGTATACCAGTTCGCCCCAGCGGTTAAATACCCGGAAGTAGAGCAGTTCTTTAATACCGATCATAAAGGGCTTCAGCACATCATTGCGGCTGTCGCTGTTGGGGGTAAATGCATTGGGTACATAAATGACAATGTTCTTGTTTATTTTAACCAGCTGCGTATCTACGGTTACACAACCCGCGGCAGTCGTTAGTTTAATGGTGTAGGTCTTTTCGGCATCGCCGGTAAAAACAGGTTTATAACTGGTTGCATTATCCAGGTTGATTGCGGGTGCCCATAAAGCGCTTACACCAATGGGCCGGGCTTCTAATGGCTGCGGCAAATTGGCAACTGCATAAGCCACCGGGTTATTGATGCCGGGCCGGGCTTTTTCGATCCGTACAAATCTTTTCTGGATGCTCAGCGGAAATGGGCAGCGGTCAGTACTTACGGAAAGGCTCATTACATAATCGCCCACGGTATTGTATACCTGCACCGGCGGGTTACGCAGGGTAGAGGTAATGCCATTGCCAAAATCCCATAAATATCGTACGGTTGATGTTCCGGGATCTGTTGTTTTGTTTACTGCCAGCACGGGTTCATTGATACAGGCAGCACCTACTTCAAATTCGGCATACACATTGGCGTTTACAGTAACGAACTGGCTGGTACTGTCGGCACACTGGCTGTTGCTGTTCACGATCAGGGTAACTTTGTAGGTACCCGGGCTGCGGTAACTATAATTCAGGTCCTTGCTGCTGGCACTAAAGCCATCGCCGGTAAGCCATTTATATTGCATATTGCCCACGGCATTGGTGCTGGTACTTTTAAATGCAAATTTGTTATTTACAAAACATTGTTCCGGCTTATCTACCGTAAATCCCGGTACGGGTATAGAGGAGATATCAACATTCACCGTTTTGGTAAATAAATTGCATCCCAGAAAGCTGAATACCTGTGCCTGGTAACCACCTGTTTGTGTTACTTTATATTTTTGCTGGTGTGCGCCGGGTATGGCAATGCCATTGCGGAACCACTGCACACTGTCGCAGGGCAGTACTTGTAAAATGGTGCTGTCGTTACTGCCGATACACCACTCCAGTTTGCCCGTGATCATCAGGCTGTCGTATAGTTTAGCCGCGTTTACCGTTACGGTATCGCTGCTTACGCAGCCGCCGCCACTGTGCCGTACCGTTAGTACATATTGCGTGGTAACATCGGGCGTGGCAAACGGGTTGGCAATGGCAGGGTCGTTTAAACCAGTGGGAGGGCTCCAGTTATAATACCATCCTGATTTGGGAGGTACTCCTATCTGCACCACACTGTTGTTGCATGAATTTTTGTCCACCCCGGCATTGGCCTTGTAATTCAGGGTGTCGTACAGGTAGGTGTATAATGTATCCAGGCAGCCATAGCCATTATAAGGCACCACCACCACCGCTACCTGTGTGCCGGCTGCCGGAGGTGGGGCAATGGTAAGTGTTTGGGTATTTCCCAGTACCTGGGTAAAAGTGTTATTGTACCAGGTATAGCTTTGGTAGCCATAGGGAGCATTCAGCCTCACGAAATTATCATCCGGGCAAAAATCGGCTCCTTCAAAGCGGTCGCTGCACTCGCTGTTCACATCAATATATGCATAGCCAAAATGAATGCGGAAAGTGCAATCTGCCGTTTTAAAGAACAGCCTGATGTTCTTACCCGCCAGGTTATCCAGGTTAATACTTACCGCCGTCCAGTTCTTATACCATACAGGCGTGCTGCCACCTGGATTGGTAGATAACTGAAATCCTGGTAACGGTGATCCATTGGCAAAAAATGAAAAAGAAGAACAACTGATGGCATAACCATCTGACAGGTTCTGAACCAGCAGGTCAAGCCGGGGTTGTTCCGATTCGTGGTGGCCAGGATCCTGGAAAACCACGGCATAATTATAAATGAGGTTATACGTGTTGGCGCCGGCGGGTATGGTAAAATCGTAAGAAACACCCTCCGCTTCACGTCCGGCCGAATTATTGCCCAGCCTGATGGAGTGGCCGCTACCATTGGGGCACATTACCGGAAAACCGCCATAGGGGTCAGTTACACCTGCATCAGCAATGGAATTATAGATGGTATGCCTTCCCGGAACCGGGGCGCCCGAATAATTGAATGTTATCACATTATTATCATCTACTGATGCCACACTGCCGGTATAGCAGGTCCAGCCATCAAAATTGCCGTTCTCAAAATCAATATTGGGCGGGCATACCTGGGCAAAACAGGTATATTCACCTAAGCAGGTCATACAAAGGGTAAGACATAATAATGATATGTACCTGGTAAATAGCATATTCATTTTTGCAGGGGGTAAGCTTATCGGCCTGCTTTTATTATTGCTTTTGAAGTTAGTACTTTTTTTTGCTCACTGCAGCAAATGTTCACAATATTCTGCCCGAAACTGGTTGATTTATTGATCGTTTTCACCATAGAAATGCAGTCTGTTACCTAATAAACGGTTATTTAACTCAATTGGTTGTGCTCTTCAATTAAAAACCTTGGGGACTGTTGCCTATTCAATTATCTTTGCGGCATGACAATAGAGCATCTTAAATCTATGAGGGATCGTGTGTTGGTCTTGGGGAGGTTTCTTTGACGTCGCTAACCGACAGGCCAAAGCAGCCAATGATAAACAACTTTCACTTTCGCCGGGCTTTTGGGACGATAATGCCCGTGCAACTGCCATCCTGAAAGAAATTAAAGTACACGAATACTGGATAAACCTGTATCATGCAGTGGAAACTGCGGTGGAGGATTTTGCTGTATTATTTGAATTCTGGAAAGCAGGGGAAACCAGCGAGGAAGAAGTGAAAGAGGCGTACGATCTTGCGATAGAAAGAATAGAAGAAGCTGAATTCAAAAGCACCCTCAACGAGCCCGAAGACGAACTGCCTGCAGTATTGACCATCAACAGTGGCGCCGGCGGTACCGAAAGCCAGGACTGGGCCGAAATGCTTGCCCGGATGTACCGCATGTATGCCGAGAAGCAGGGATGGAAGGTTACTGAGATCGACTGGCAATGGGGCGATGGTGCCGGCATTAAAACAGCTACCTACGAATTTGAGGGCGATTTTGCTTATGGATTCTTAAAGTCGGAGAACGGTGTTCACCGCCTGGTACGAATTTCTCCTTTTGACAGTAATGCACGCAGGCATACTTCCTTTGCATCTGTCAATGTGTATCCGTTGGTTGATGATACAATCAAGATCGACATTAACCCTGCCGATGTAAAAATGGAGACCAGTCGCAGTGGTGGCGCCGGCGGACAAAACGTGAACAAGGTTGAGACCAAGGTACAGTTAACGCATATACCAACCGGCATAGTGGTGGTTTGCCAGCAGGACAGGAGCCAGCTGGGCAACCGCGAAATGGCCATGCAGATGCTGAAGAGCCGCCTGTACGAAATTGAATTACAAAAGCGCAATGAACTAAAGGACGCCAGCAACAGCAAAAAGAAAAAGATAGAGTGGGGCAGCCAGATACGCAGTTATGTTTTTCATCCTTACAAAATGATCAAGGACCACCGCACCGATTTTGAAGTGGGCAATGTGGGCCCGGTGATGGATGGGGAACTGGATGGGTTTATTAAGGCGTATTTGATGAGTGAGAAGGAAACGGAAGACTAATTTACCACAAAGGCACAAAGAAATACAGCACAAAGCACACGAAGGTCTTTGTGCACTTTGTGAAAAACTTAGTGGTCTTTGTGGTTGATTTTTTTGGGATCAGCATTTGAAATTCTATTAAACATCGTTGTGTCACTCACTTGTACGTCATACCTTTGCTGAACATTTTTACAAACAATAAAAAATAACGATCATGCAATACGGAGATTTTTACTATCCAATGCCGGTGAATGAACCGGTTCTGTCATATGCACCAGGTTCTGCAGAAAAGAAAAGGTTGAAAGAAGTTTTATCAGAACTTAAAAAACAAAAGATTGATGTGCCCATGTACATTGGTGGCGAAGAAGTAAGAACCGGCAATACGATGGAGATCCGTCCGCCGCATGAACGCAAGCACCTGCTGGGACAGTTTCATGTGGGTGAGGCAAAGCATGTTATCAAAGCTATCAATGCAGCTTTGAAAGTAAAAGACAAATGGGCCAACATGAGTTGGGAGAACCGTGCCAATATATTTTTAAAAGCTGCCGATCTGTTAGCAGGTAAATACCGCCCGTACATAAACGGTACTACCATGCTGGGGCAAAGTAAGAATGTTTTCCAGGCCGAGATCGATGCAGCTTGCGAACTGATAGATTTCCTGCGATTCAATGTTCATTTCTTGAGTGATATTTACCGCCAGCAGCCCATCAGCGGCGCCAGTATGAATAACCGGATGGAATACCGTCCGCTGGAAGGATTTGTATTTGCCTTAACGCCTTTCAACTTTACAGCTATTGGGGGCAACCTGCCAACCTCAGCTGCCATGTGTGGTAATGTAGTTATCTGGAAATGCGCCAATACACAGGTATACAGCGCACAGATGTTCATGCGTATCTTAAAAGAGGCCGGCTTACCCGATGGCGTTATTAACCTGGTATTTATTGATGGCCCAACCATTGGTGAAGTGATCTTTAATCACCGCGATTTTGCAGGTATTCACTTTACCGGCAGCACCGGCGTATTCAATAAGATGTGGGAAACCATTGGTAAGAATATGAGTATGTACCGCTCGTATCCACGCATTGTGGGCGAAACCGGTGGTAAGGATTTTGTAATAGCTCATAAGAGTGCCGATCCCGATGTGGTGGTTACAGCACTGGCAAGAGGTGCATTTGAATACCAGGGGCAAAAATGTTCTGCCGCATCCAGGGCATATATACCATCAAATATAGCTGCAGAAGTAAAGAAGAAACTGGTAGAACAGGTTAAGACGATGAAGATGGGAACCGTAGAAGACTTCACCAATTTTGTGAATGCTGTTATTGATGAAAAGAGTTTTGATAAACTGGAAGGCTATATTAAAAATGCCAGGAAGCGTGACAGCGGCGCTAAAATATGGGTAGGAGGCAAGTGCGATAAAACAGAAGGCTTCTTTATTGAGCCAACCATCATAGAAGCATCTGATCCTGACTATGTAACCATGTGCGAAGAGTTGTTCGGGCCGGTATTAACTGTTTACATCTACGATGAAAACAAGTTTGAACAGACGTTGAAACTGGTTGATGAAACATCGCCGTATGCATTAACAGGTGCGGTAATTGCCCGCGACCGTTTTGCGGTGGAACTGGCAACAGAAAAATTACGTAACAGTGCCGGTAATTTTTATATCAATGATAAACCAACCGGTGCCGTGGTAGGGCAGCAGCCATTCGGCGGGGCAAGAGGAAGTGGTACCAATGACAAAGCAGGCTCTATCCTGAACCTGTATCGTTGGTTAAGTGCACGTACTATCAAAGAAACATTTAACTCACCAACCGATTACCGTTACCCGTTTTTACAGGAGAAATAGTTCAGGTTGATAGTTAGAATTTATAGAAAATAAGTAAAAGAACATGACAACTAAAGTTACATTCACCTTACCCGCGGCCAATGTGATAGGCGCAGAGGGATGTGTTTTGCTCGGCGAATTCAATAACTGGAATGCAGATGAAGGCATCTATCTTAAAAAACAGGCTGATGGCTCTATGACGGCGGAAGTAGAACTGCCAGCCGGGAACGATTACCAATACCGCTACCTGCTCAGCAATGGAAGGTGGGTAAATGATGATGCAGAAAAAATAACTTCTGAAATGCATGGATACCCGGTAGTAAACTGTATTGTAAGGGTACCGGCAATTACTGAAACAAAAAAGGCAGCTCCGGCAAAAACAACCAAAGCAAGAACAACCAAACCTAAAACTGCAGCCAAACCGGTTGTTGTAAAAGAAGACCTTACCAGAATAGAAGGCATCGGTAAAAAGATCGAAGCGCTCCTATACAAAAACAATATCAATACTTATAAGCAACTTGCCAGGACAACTATTACCACGTTAAAGACCATCCTTGAATCCGGCGGTAATAAATACAGCATGCACAACCCGGGCACCTGGCCCAAACAGGCAAAGCTGGCGGCCGGTGATAAGTGGGAAGAACTTGAATTGCTGCAGAAGCAACTAAAGGGAGGCAAATAATTCGGCCCGGATAATGAAATTGAAAGTCCCTGCAAACAGGGACTTTTTTTATCGGCCAATAACCGATAAATTCGCTTTATAAATTCTGGTATTGAAAACGATCTTAGATAAACAACAGTTACATCTCACCATTCTGAGGCTGGCACAGCAGCTCCTGGAAAATAGTGTGGATCTGAATGACACTGTTTTCATTGGTATGCAGCCGCGTGGCGTACAGGTTGGTAATAAGCTAATGGAATGTATACAGCAATTCACGCAGGCGCAGAAGCCGCAATACGGACTGCTGGATATCACTTTTTATCGTGATGATGTACGGGATGAACTGCATATCGCCAATACCACGGATATCCCTTTTTCCATTGAAGGAAAGAAAGTGGTCTTAATTGATGACGTGCTGTACACCGGCCGCACCATACGGGCTGCCCTGGATGCCATACAGGATTTTGGCAGGCCGCGTAAAGTAGAGCTTTGTGTTTTGGTAGACAGGCGCTTTAACCGTGAACTGCCCATCCAGCCTGATTATTGTGGTAAAGCGATCGATACGGTAACCTCGCAAAAAGTAAAGGTTGAGTGGGATAAGGAGGCAGTGGTATTATATTGATTTGATGATGTAGTGATTTGATGATTCAATATTTTTTGATTGACTCATATTTTAATTACCCAATCACCAAATCACCGAATTATCAAATTATCCTTTAACTTCGCTCCTTAATGCAACTATCTACCAAACATCTATTGGGCATTACAGACCTCAGCCGGGAAGATCTTTCCCTCATTTTATCCACCGCCACACAATTCCAAGCAGTTTTCCAAAGACCGGTAACGCGAGTTCCATCCATGCGTGATGTTACC
>JBJTMN010000101.1:0-4945 GCA_046070545.1 Ferruginibacter sp. | reverse complement strand
CGGTTTTGTACCCAGATGATCACATGATTCACTTTCTCAGCCTCAACCGGGTTTAAGGCAGATGAGCCGGTGATCATAGCAGGCTCACCGGCTTTATAGGCCGAAGTAACCCAATTGTTTTTTTCAACAGAGATGATAATGCCAGTTTTACCTGGGTGTGGACTGTTATCCATCTCAATATGCTTAGCCTCTTCATACAAAATGAGGCCTGCAGCAATACGGCCACCGGTTTTTTTGGGTACAATATCAAATTCAATGATATAATTTATTGGGAAACTGATATTCTTTAAATAGAAATAGTTCCCGTCAGTACTGTTCAGGTTTAACCATTTACCAGGCGCAATGCTCAGGGTATTGATCTCACCGGCAGCATTGGCAGTCCATAACGCAGGGAAATCACCAACAGCATCCTGGCTGAAGTCATCGAATAATATTACTTTTTCGCCGGGAACAAAATCATATTTGGAAAAGGCTTGTAAAGATACCGGGTCATTGGCCAGGGGAGTGATGACCGTATCTTTTTTGTTTTTTTGCCGGGCCACTGGTTTGTTATCAGCAGGCTTCTGATCATTGCTTTTGCCAAATGCACTGTCTATAACTTCATCTGCTTTTTTATTGATGGCCTGGTTGGTCTTGTTGATGGCTTTTCTTTCCAGAACCTTACCGGGATTGAGTATCTGGGCTTTTACAGTATTGCTGTTTGCTGATATTATCATAAACATAACAGCCAGGTATATTGCTTTCATGACAAATGTTTTTATAAAATTAGCAGTGAAATAAAGGGCAACTGCTGATGCTGAATAATGCAGGTGCTGATATATGTCAGGGTCAGCAGCATGCAGGTAAAATACCTGTGAAGGGTATAAGAAACCTGGTAATTTCGGCAATGGTATCAATCGTGGTAAGCGGCTAACAGGTAAAAAGAAGACCGGCAACTAAATTCGGTTGCCGGTCCCTGGTCTGTCAATCATCATCTTTACTTTCTTTCCGCTCTTTTACTTTATCTGCCGCTTGCGCATTCCCTTCTGTTTCCTGTTCAGCCTGCCCGGCATTACTGCCAACAGTGCTGCTTATCTCTGTATGTCGTATTTGTCCGCCCAGGTAACCTGTACGGGCCATAGATGCAAAGCATAATGCAGACAATATAAATGCCAGTACAAAAACAAGATTACCCTGCCGGTACTTTTTGAATGATAATAACAAGGCTACTAATGATATGATACCGGTGATCCCCATCAGCCAGATGGCAATTTCAGCTGCTTCTTCATGAAGCTGTATAGCCTGCTCATTAACTGCTCCCAGTTGTTCCACAGATTCTTCTGCAGGTTCGCCGGTCAGGTATACCGGTATGGCTATTACGGCCATGCATGCCAGTAATAATGCGGATATTGATTTTATGTGACCGTTCTTTGTGATGATGCCCCATAAAAGGAGGCAGCTGCCGATCAGTGTTCCGATGATCGGGAAATGATTCAGCAGCAAATGAAGATGTGTTGGATTCATTGCTTTCAGTTTAAAATGTAAATAAGAGATTATGCGCTGTAAGGGATGTGGAGTCTGGGTGGCTGCCAGATACTTTTCAGATACTGCGAGGGCAGATGCGGATCGGGGTAGATGCCCAGTGCCCTTTTTATCTCGAGGTGAGTAGCATGTATAGTAGCAGTTAAGGGAGGTGGAACAAGTGAAACAAAGGAAGCTGTGCTTGTATTTTCTGCAGATTTAAAAGGAAGTTTGTTATCTTCTTCTGCATCTTTATCACGGCCATGTTCGTAATAATAATGTTGTATTAAAAAGGAAACCAGGTTTAAAGACCTGTTCTCTTCCCGGTGGTTGTAGTAATGACCTGCCAGTACCGGTAATTTAAAAAACTCGGGTGCCGCTGCTGATGAAAGCAAGTAAATAACCGACAAAATAAATGCTGCTGATCTGCTTTTTATTTTCACGGCCGCATGTTAGGGAATTTTTTTGCTCTGGAAAATGACCAGCATCATACAGCAACAGATTAACAAATCTTTATAAAGCCAGGAGAAATTCAGAAAACAGGGAAACGCTTAAAAAATACCTATAAAGCCTCTGCCAGCAGGGGCTTTATAGGTAAACGCTTTGGTTTAAAAACTAAAAATTACCGGTTGACCAAACGACCTGTGTCCCTGGCTTCTGGGCCTTCAGGTCCGTTTCAGCAGTAATGAATACTTTGACAGGTTTTACCGGGTGAGTTGCTTCAAACTTTGTTTTGTCTTTCTTATCAGTCCAGGTATTAGCCCCTTCAATATTGCCGATATTCACGGGCACCCCGGCATCGGTTACCACCCAAACCACGTATCCTTCTTTTACCGGTTTCATCAGTTTTACGGGCTGCAGGTTTACAACAACAAGGTGTATTACGTAATTGCCTGCAGCATCCCTTGTTATCTGCATGCCGTCTTTTTCTTCGGCGGGGGGAGGTGGGGCAGGTGCAGCCTGTGCTGGTGCAGGCTCGCTGCTGGTAGCTGCTGCAGATTTGGAAGCGCCCGATTTTTTGGAGCATGATTGAAGGCCATATAAAACAGCCATTACGTTGATGCCGGCAAATAACACGGTTAATAGCCGGCTTGTTTTTGTCCGATTCATATTTTAAGGTTTAAGGTTTCTGTTTAATGGGGCGAAATTACTGTGTAAACCCGGGTTCATGCAATAAATTAACAGGTTTTTTGTACCCGTATTTTTTGCGGTATCCGGAGCATACTGCACTTCAACTTCAGCTTTGCTGTTGCTGCTGTTCAAAGCTGATCACAATGAATTCTGCCGGACGAACCAGGGCCATCATCACTGAGATGCGAATAATGCCGTCAAGAATATCCGTTGCTGTCATGGTTGCTCCCAGGCCTATCCGCACATCAAAGGCCTGTTCGGGTTTTGCACCTGCCAGTGCTCCCTGCTTCCATAAGTTGTCAAGGAAATTAATGATCATACTTTTCATGCTTACCCAGGTATTGGAATCATTGGGTTCAAATACGTATGCGCGGCAGGCCAGCTTCAATGATTGTTCGATCATGATCATGGTTCTGCGAACATTGATGTATCGCCAGTCCTGGCTGTTGCCATCCAGGGTTCTGGCGCCCCAAACCAGTGTGCCCAAACCGGTAAAAGGACGAATGGCGTTAATTGATTTGCCGGTAATGGCATCAATATTCATATTTTCCTGTTCATCACTGGTGATGTTTATTGCAGGTGAATTAACCATGGAAAGCGAAATATTGGCAGGCGCTTTCCAAACCCCTCTTGTACCGTCAACCAGGCAATAAATACCCGCCATGGCCGCAGCCGGCGGCAGCAGGTTCAGCCTGTTCTTTATTTCAGCCATAATTTGCACATAGGTTGGGCTACAGGCAATTAATGACTGGTGCAGGTTTGTATTTTCTTTTTCAATTCTTCGTTTGGTTTCTTCAGCAGTTTCTGCCGGGGGAACTATAGCCGCCTTTTTTGCAGCATTCCAGGTATCTATTACCGTTATAACATTTATTTCGGGTAAGATGATCTTCAGATCGTCTGTTGTTACATCCAGGTTGGTAAAATTAATTTCAGATTCAGTTACGATAGTTGAATGTAACCAGGGATAATAGGCGGCTCCAAAGTTTAGTGCTTCTGTGCCAATAGCAGTTCTGAATACCTGGCATGTTTCACTAAGTGTTTCATTGGCTGCCGGTATCACATCAAAAATGCCGAACCGGCTCTGTGTTTCACTGCAATGTTTTAATACAGCAGCATACAATTCATAACAAATATCTCTGTCATTAACAAAGTCGGGTATTAGAACCAATGTTGGTTCCAATTCCTTTTTAAGTTTTACAAATACATCATGCTTTACAAAATCATTTTTATTGATTACAGGTTTTGTAGTACCATCGCCTTTATAACCGCCCAAAGAAAAGATATAACAATTACTCCCGCCATTTTGAAAAAAAAGACGGATACAGTTATAGCAATAAAATATTTCTGCAGGTTGTATCAGCATATCAGCAACAAAACCAGTTATGGGGCCCGGAACCAATGAACGGGAAGCTGTTTGCAGGCTGAATTTATGCAAATGAGCTTCCCCGAACCATTGAATATACTCAGCAAAGGAAGTGATACGTATAGCCTGTCCGGTAATTGACTTTCCGTTTCGTTCTGCCTTTTCGGTATAACCAATAAAAACGGGCACAGCTGTTTCAACAGCAACGGCTGAACCTGGGAAGGCATTTTTTTCTTCAATATAAACGCCTGGGGTCATATAATTTTTTGCCATAAAAATTATTTAGGACAATAAAAAGTCAGCATGGTTTTATAGCTTATCAGTTCTTTCATAATAATCATAAGCAAGTTCAAGCGTTTCAATTGCATAGCTGTTTTCAGTAGCATTCAGGTCTGAAACATGTACAGCGACCGGGTAAGCGTTATGGAATGTCCAGTTTACAAGTGGCTCTCCATTTTCATTCATCAGCAACACATGCACCATTTTCGGTTCAAATGTAAAATTCTGAACAGCTTTGTTGATCCAGGTCATAAAAGGACTACCCACAAGGAGTCCCCTTTTAAGAACGAGGTTGGAATATTGTAATGCCTTAGGTAATTTTCTGGAAAATCGATTTTCTCCACCTTCCTGAATTGCTTCTGTTTCAATCTTTACATCAAGTCCGCTTACATACTGAAAACGGGCTTCCTGATCTTCATTTATTCCTTCAACCTGAACTTTAAAATAAAAGCCAGCTGAAGGATACTTGTTTTGATTATCTGTCATTCAAATTTTTTAAATACAACTATGCTATGACCAGTCCTTCATGCGCCAGTTCCATGGTTTCTACCGCTGCTTCATTGCTGTCCGATTTCATATCAGTAACGGTGATCTTACAGGGAAATGCATTTGCCAGTGTCCATGACATGGCAACAGCATTGTTTTCATCCAGCAGTGAAATGGTGATCGTTC
>JBJTMN010000100.1:0-12685 GCA_046070545.1 Ferruginibacter sp. | reverse complement strand
ATATTGTCAACATCATCGTTTCGGCCCTCATCTTCGGCCTGGGTGACGATTACAGCCTGTTCATCATGGACGGCCTCCTGCAGGAATACAAAACGGGAAAGAAAAATCTTTCATCTTTCAAATCTTCCATCATCTTATCGGCCATAACAACCATTGCTGGTATGGGTGTTTTAATTTTTGCAAAGCATCCGGCTTTACGATCCATTGCATTAATCTCCATTATTGGTATTCTTTGCGTGGTCATCATGTCGCAAATACTGATCCCTTTCTTTTTCTCGGTATTGATTAAGAACCGGGTGCAGCGTAAATTATTTCCGTGGACCTTCTTTAATTTTCATAAGTCATCATTTGCTTTTTCATTATTTATTTCGGTAAGCCTATTCTTTACTGTGCTGGGAAGGAGTTTTATCAGGCTGCAGGTGAGGGAAAGGGGTAAATACGTGTATCACCTGCTGGTTTCAAAAGCCTGCTGGTTTTTAATGTATGTAATGGGGAATGTAAAAAAGAGGATCATCAATCCTGGTAAAGAAGATATGAAGAAGCCGGCGATCATCATTTGCAACCACCAATCGTCCCTGGATATTGTTCCGCTGATCATGTTGTATCCTAAAATACTAATGCTCACCAATAATAAAAAATGGAACGCTCCTTTCTTCGGCCCTGTTATACGCATGGCAGATTATTTTCCGAGTGAACAAATTGAACAGCACGTTGATAAAATTGCTGATAGGATGAAGCATGGATATTCCCTGATCATTTTCCCGGAAGGTACCAGATCAGAAGATGGAACGATCGGGCGTTTTCACAAGGGCGCATTTTTCCTGGCAGAAAAACTGGGTGTTGATATTTTACCCATCATGATACACGGCACCAATTATACGCTTACCAAAAAGGATGCGTTGCTGAAGAACGGACAGGTAACACTAAAATTCCTGCCCAGGATAAAACCGGATGACATCAGCTATGGAAACGGGTATACAGAAAGGGCAAAGGGCATCGGCCGCTATTTTCGTCAGGAATTTGAAATGCTCAGAAGAGAAATTGAACAACCGGAATATTTCAGGGAAAAACTGATCTACAATTATATTTACAAGGGACCGGTACTGGAATGGTATATGCGTATAAAAACCAGGCTGGAGAAAAATTACCAGGTGTTTCATGAGCTGGTTCCATTGCAGGGCAGGATACTGGATATTGGCTGCGGCTACGGGTTCATGGCTTATATGCTTTCTTTTACTGCTGCAAAAAGGCAGATCACAGGTATTGATTATGACGAGGATAAAATTGATACGGCCAATAATTGTTTCAGCAAAACGGATATGATTAATTTTGTGCACAGCGATGTAATGAGTTTTGAATTTGAACAGTATGATGCGATCATCCTGGCAGATATGCTGCATTACCTGAAACCGGCTGAGCAGAAACAGGTGATCAAAAAATGTATTAGTAACCTGAATGAAGGCGGGATGATCATTATACGTGACGGAGATGCGGATAAAGCAGCCCAGCATGAAAAGACAAAGCTTACAGAGTATTTCTCAACCAGGCTTTTAGGGTTTAATAAAACAAATGAAGAAGGGCTGGATTTTCTTTCGGGTAGTATGATCAGGAAAATTGCAGCTGAAAATAATTTAACCTGCAACGAAAAGCCGGATTCAAAACTCACTTCTAATACCATATTTATTTTACAGCGTACAAAGCATATTGATGGAACCGGAATTTGACATAGTGATCATTGGCAGCGGTATGGGCGGATTGATATGCGCTGATATACTTGGGCGTGAAGGCTACAAGGTCTGCGTGCTTGAAAAGAACAGGCAGGTAGGTGGTAGCCTGCAAACCTATGTGCGTGACAGGGTTATTTTTGATTCAGGAGTTCACTACCTGGGCGGATTGGCGGAAGGTCAGAACCTGTACCAGGTGTTTAAATACTTAGGCATTATTGAAAAGCTAAAGCTGCAGAAAATGGATGAGGATGTCTTTGATAAGATACTGATAGAAGGCGATGACAGGCAATATGTATTTGCACAGGGCTACGAAAATTTCATACAGCACCTGCTGAAAGATTTTCCCAATGAAGAAAAGGCATTACGGCTTTACTGCGATAAGATACAGGAAGTGTGCAGCAAATTTCCTTTATACAATTTAAGGAGCGGCGGAGATATCAATGAAAAAAATGCCGTGCTGGGTATTGATACCAGAATCTTCATTGAATCTATTACCAATGATAAAAAACTACAGGCAGTACTCGTAGGCAACAGCATGTTGTATGTTCTGCAATCGGGCAAAACTCCTTTTTATGTGCACGCCATGATACTGAACAGTTATATTGAAAGTTCCTGGAAATGTATTGATGGCGGCTCGGATATAGGCAAGTACATGGTTAAAAACATTCGGGCGCATGGCGGGGTCATTCACCGTAATACAGAAGTAAAAAAGATTGTAGTTGAAGGCGGAAAAGTTACTCATGTGGAAACAGCTGATGGTTCAAAGATCCATGCAAAGCATTTCATCAGCAATATGCACCCGGTACGAACACTGGAGATGACAGAAACTGATATCATCAAGCAGGCCTATAAAAGCCGCATCAAAGGGCTTGAAAACTCGATCGGTGGTTTTGTAGTGAATATTGTTTTTGAAAAAGACTCCTTCCCATACCTGAAAAATAATTTCTACTACATCAAAGAAGGAAGGGAATGGAACCTCACAGAACATAACGATGAAAACTGGCCTTTGTGTTATGCAGTTTTTTGTTCGGCTTCATCCAAATCTACGGAATACGCTGAGTCGATGACTTTGCTGGCTTACATGCGTTTTGATGAAGTAAAAAAATGGGCCAACACATACAACACCGTATCGAAGGAAGAAGACCGCGGAGCCGATTATGAAGCGTTTAAGAAAGCAAAAGCTGAAAAGCTGCTGGATTGTGTGGAAGAGAAATTTCCGGGCCTGCGTAAAGCCATCAAATCTTATTATACGGCAACGCCTTTATCTTACCGGGATTATATTGGTACCGATGATGGTTCTATGTATGGCATCACCAAGGATTACAGCAATCCGTTAAAAACTTTCATATCGCCCCGTACCAAGATCCCAAACCTGTATTTAACGGGACAAAATCTTAATTTACATGGCATACTGGGAGCTACCATGAGCGGATTGGTAACCTGTGTTGCATTTTTAGGAAACGAAGACATTATAGAAAAAATAAGAAATGCTTAACTGGAAGAAGATAGGAAGAAGGACTTTAAGGGTATTAGGCGTAATTTTTTTGTTACTCCTCATTGGGGCTGTTTACCTGGTTAAGGTTTCAGATATAGATCCGCCGAAGCCTGCTGATATGAGCAGCCTACGGTTGCAGCGTACCGATCACGGTGATGGTTTTTACACGATAAAGGACAGTTGGTTCCGCCACAGCAAAAGCGGCTTGTACGAATTGTATGTAGAAGGGGATGCTTTTGAACGTGGGGTTATCAATGGTAAACTTACTGCTGAACTGGTAGTAAGGCAGGAGGATCATTTTGCGGAGCAGATAACTAAGTTAGTACCTTCCAAATTCAAAAGGAATTTTTTAAAATACCTGATCGGCTTCTTCAACCGTAAGCTTGATAAAAATGTAACAGAAGAATATAAGGAAGAGATCTACGGTGTATCAGAATCTGCCTCTCCCGCTTATCAATACCTGGGCACCAACTACCAGCGTATTTTGAATTACCATGCAGCCCATGATATTGGCCATGCGGTGCAAAACCTGGCGTTGGTGGGCTGTACTTCCTTTGGTACCTGGGGCAGCATGAGCGAAGACAGCACGATGATCATTGGCCGTAATTTTGATTTTTGGGTGGGTGATAAATTTGCAGAAGATAAGATCGTTGCATTCTTCAACCCCAAGAACGGGCATAAATTTATGACGGTTACCTGGGGAGGTTTTGTGGGTGCTGTAAGTGGTATGAATGACCAGGGAGTATCGGTTACCATCAATGCGGCAAAAACCGCACTGCCAACAGGTTCTGCCACACCAGTATCCATTGTGACCCGGGAAATTTTACAGTACGCAAAAAACATCCAGGAAGCCATTGCCATAGCAAAATCAAGAAAGATGTTTGTGTCTGAATCTTTTTTAGTGGCTTCGGCAGCAGATAATAAAGCAGTTATCATTGAAAAAACTCCTGATGACCTGGATGTATACGATCCTAAAAAAGAATTCATTGTTTGTACCAACCATTTTCAAAGTAATGGCCTGGGCAAAACAAAAATGAATATGGAACAGGAAAATGAAAGTGCATCATCTTATCGTTACCAAAGACTGATGGAGCTGCTGAAAGCAAACGGAAAGAACACCGTACAAAAAACAGTGAATATCCTGCGTGATCAGAAAGGATTGAACGGCGCCAATATTGGTATGGGCAACGAAAAAGCCATCAACCAGTTAATAGCCCACCACTCCATTGTTTTTGAACCAAAGAAACTGATCGTTTGGATTTCTACATCTCCCTGGCAACTGGGCCAGTATGTAGCTTATGACCTGAACAAGATCTTTGCCATGAAAGGCATGAAGGAAAATAAAGAAATTGCTGACAGCAGTTTAACCATTGCCCCTGATTCCTTCTTATTAACACCTGCCTATAAAAACTTTGTAGCTTTCAGAAACATTAAACAGCAGATACTTGATGGCGGCAGCGTGAACACCACTGAACTTGTTTCGAGTAACCCTGAATTTTATAATGCCTATGTTCTGGCGGGAGATTATCTGTACAAACAAAAAGAATATGCCGCAGCTTTACAGAATTATAATATTGCCTTAACCAAAGAAATTGCTACCAAAAAAGAAGAAGACCATATTAAGGAGCAGATAAAAAAGATCAACAAAAAACTTGCACCATGATAGTAGGAATTGGTACCGACCTGATAGAAGTTGAACGGGTTGCTGAAAAGATGGAAAAGAAGGCAGGTTTTAAAGAGCTTGTTTTTTCTGCTGCTGAAATAATATATTGTGAGGCAAGAACTTTTAAGTACGAACACTATGCGGCACGATTTGCTGCCAAGGAAGCTTTCTTAAAAGCACTTGGCACCGGCTGGCAAAAAGGAACCGCTTTTAATGAGATTGAGATCTTTAATAATGAAGAAGGAAAGCCGGAATTTCGTTTTCATGGAATTACTGCCAAAACAGTTGCGGAACTGAAGCTGGGAAAGGTTTTTGTTTCACTCTCACACCTTAAAACTATGGCATGTGCAATGGTTATCATTGAAAAAGTAATCTAGTTTTATTACTTTGCAAAAAATCGGCCATGAAGTATGAAGGTTTTGCCTCCGGCAAATCTGTATTAGCCACAGAGGCACAGAAGCACGGAAAAAATTCAAATCGGGTTTCTGTGTTTCAGTGCTTCAGTGGCAATCTCCTCATTCCCGCAGGGAATAAAAAAACTTTGTCTTAGTGAATGTTTGTGGCTAAATTCAATTTTGTTTTCAATACCAAATCATAGCAGTTGCTACAGCATATGAACTATTCGCCCGAAACCGCTTTTTTAAGCAAAGAAGAAATAACCGCCCTGCAGGAAAAAAAACTACAGGAAACCATTGCTTACCTGAATACCTATTCTCCATTTTATAAAGAATTCTTTTCCAAAGCAAGGTTCAATCCATCGGGTATTAAAACCATGGAAGACCTGCGTGTGATCCCTGTAACTATCAAGGAAGACCTGCAGCAACGCAATGAAGATTTTCTTTGTGTACCCCGTGAAAAGATCATTGAATACAGTTCTACATCCGGCACCCTGGGTAACCCGGTAACCATCATGCTTACCCAGAATGACCTGGAGCGGCTTGCCTGTAACGAATATGCTTCTTTTGTAAGTACCGAAAGCACGGTACATGATGTTTTCCAGATGATGCTTACGCTTGACAGGCAGTTCATGGCGGGCATGGCTTATTATTCGGGGTTACAAAAATTAGGAGCCGGTATCATCAGGCTGGGTCCGGGTGTGCCATCGCTGCAGTGGGAAACTATTTTAAGGCTGAAGCCAACGGCCATTATTGCCGTTCCGTCCTTCATCGTTAAACTCATCAGCTACGCACAGGAACATCATATCGATATAAACAGCACCACTGTAAAAAAAGCTATTTGTGTTGGTGAGAACATACGCAATGCAGATTTTACATTAAACCCCCTTGGTAAAAAAATCACCGATGCCTGGAATATCAAATTATATTCTACCTATGCATCAACAGAAATGCAAACAGCCTTTACTGAATGCACTGAATGTAAGGGCGGGCACCTGCAACCCGATCTGCTGATCGTAGAGCTGCTGGATGAAATGGGCAAGGCAGTAGCACCCGGCGAACCTGGTGAAGTAACCATTACCACTTTGGGAGTGGAAGGTATGCCCCTGCTGCGTTACAAGACAGGCGATATATGTGTGTATGATGATACGCCCTGCGCCTGTGGAAGAAACAGCCTGCGGTTATCACCGGTAATGGGACGAAAAAAACAAATGCTGAAATACAAGGGCACTACTTTGTACCCGCCGGCATTGTTTGATATTTTGCACGAGATGGAAAATGTAATAGATTATGTTGCTGAAGTCTCATCTAACGAAATGGGGACAGATGAAGTACTTATTTACATTGTTCCCGATAATTATGACGAAGAAACCAACCGCAAGATAAGAGCAAACCTGCAGGCCCGCTTAAGGGTTAGTCCGCATGTAAAATACATTACTGAAGAAGAAATAAAAAAAATGCAGATGCCTGAAGCCGGAAGAAAGATCATCCGGTTTATCGACAGGAGAAATTAAAACCTGTTAAAAAAAATGATTCAATAGTTCAACATTCATTCAACAAATATATTTTATGAAAGGCTGTCATTATTGACAGCCTTTTACCTTACATTTATATTCCTTAAAACTTAACTCATGAACAATCAGTATGATGTAGTGATTCTCGGCGGAGGGCTTGCAGGACTCACTTTATCACTGCAGCTTAAAAATGCAAAACCCGATATTTCCATACTGGTGCTGGAGCGAAGAGAAAGTGAAGCATCAACTGCAGCACACAAAGTAGGCGAGTCAACTGTAGAACTTGGTACGCATTATTTAAGAGAAGTTTTAGACCTGAAAGGTTACCTGGAAGAATTTGAACTGCCTAAACACGGCCTTCGGTTCTTTTTTAAAAATGAAACCAAGGAAGATATCACCAGCCGCGTAGAACTTGGTCCGCGACTGCGTTTGCCGGTACCCAGCCACCAGCTGGACAGGGGAACACTGGAAAATTACCTGATGAAGCTGACACAGGAAAAAGGAAACGATCTCGTACTGGGTGCAAAGGTTTCGGGTGTTGATATTGATGCAGCCAGCCTGCACACGGTTAGTTATATAAAAGATGGCGAAGAAGTAAAAGTGAGCTGCCGTTGGGTGGCCGATGCTTCGGGCAGGGCCAGCATTATGAAACGTAAACTGCAGTTTCAGAAGCCGATGGAGCATCATACCAATGCTGCCTGGTGGAGATTGAAAGGGGTGATTGATATTGATGAGTGGACAGACAATAAACAATGGAAAGGATATCTTGAACAGGGCCTGCGTTATTTAAGTACCGTGCATTTTATGGATAAGGGTTACTGGCTTTGGGTAATTCCGTTGGGCTCAAAAAATACCAGCATCGGCATTGTTGCTGATCCTGCTGTGCATCCTTTTGAAACATTCAACACCTACGAAAAAGCGGTGGAATGGATGCGTGTGAACGAGCCGCTGGCTTATAAGATGCTGGTACCGTTGGGTGAAGGAGATGGCCTGCTGGATTTTAAAATACTAAAGCATTATGCCCATCATACACAAAAACTTTATTCTGCCGACAGGTGGGGAACTACCGGTGAGTCGGGACCTTTTTTAGATCCCTTGTATTCGCCAGGTACAGATTTTATTGCCATGAACAATGGCTGGCTGAGTGACCTGATATTACGTGACCTTGCCGGAGAAGATATTGAAACCCGGGTAAGCATTTATGAACAATGCCACCTGGCATTGGTTGATGCCTGGATACCTATTTACCAGAACAAATACCTGCTGATGGGAAATACCCAGATCATGGTGATCAAAATTTTCTGGGATTGGGCAGTGTACTGGGCTGTACCCTGTCATTTATTTGCCAATAAAGCATTCACCAACATACGCGTATTACGAGACCTGTTTGCTGCGAGGAACGGGCTGGGCCGTAAGTTTGGGGAGTTGCACGAGATCATGCAGGCGCTTTTCCTGGAATGGCTGCCTTATGAAGACGGAACATTCAGTAACCGCTACGTAGATCCCTTTGACCTGAAAGTGCTGCGTAAATTCCAGGAAGATATTGAAGTGCAGCACGAGCCTGCAGCATTGATTGAACAGATAGCGATCAATATGGACCTGCTGGAACAGCTGGCTGTAGCCATTTTCAGGCTGGTAAATGCGCAGGTGAATGGTGCTTCGCCAGACATACGGGTGAATCCTTACACAATCAATCTGGGTAAAAAAGAAGGGGCAGTAATGCTGGATACAGAATCGGATGCGGCCATTATACCTTCCGAAGCTATTATGCAGGATGTGAATGTGATATGGTTTTACCCGAAAGAGGAAGTAGTTAAAACAGCTTAATAATATAAGGGCAGGATTTAAAACCCTGCCTTTGTTATTTAAACAGGTTTTTTGATTGAATATCAGCCGGTTATTTCTATTGCGGCTGCAGCCAAACCAGCTTTACTTCTTTATTTGCCGGCGATTCTTTATCCAGCTTCAACGTAACATACACATTGCTCTTTTTATCATAATCGGAAATGGCATATAAAGCCAGTGTATGGCCTTTTGCCGGTGCACCAAAAGCGTATTCTCTTTTCGGGGCAACATCATTACCTGCGAGTTTGTACATGAAAGCATCGCAATCGCTTACGCCCTGCACTTCAACAAACTTGTCTTTTTTTACTTCATTGTTTCTTTCGGTATCATTGAACAGGATATAATTTTTACTGACACCGTTCAGGTAAGCAAAAGATTTATATTGATTACCACGGTAAAGTAGTTGTGCCGAACCTTCCCTGCGGGCATGATAAAAGGGCGAAAGCTCCTGGAAGATGACCCAATGTTCTTTTGGTACCAGGTAAGCAGAAGCCAGGATGCCTTTTTGATCATAGGTCGCTACAACCATTTTGCCCAGCTTTGTATCCACCCTTATTGTGGAAGAAGAACCAAAGCCTGAAGATTGTGAAGACTGCCTTTGCACCATTATTTCTTCATATACAATTGCAAAACCACCATCATCATTAATAAAAAGATTTTGCGGCATACCGGCATAGTCATCCTTTTTATCGAACTGCTCTTTATAATAAGTATACAGTTTTTCATTTGCTCCAATATCACCATCGCTTGTTATAGTATTGGATATTGGGTCTATCATAAAGAGATAAGGCTGGTAAGTGGCTTTGCCGCTTGTTTGGTAGGCCATATAGGTATTTTTTCTTTTACCCAACTGGGCAGCGGTTAAGAACAGTATCTTTTTTGTGACCGGGTTGTATTTTCCGAGGCCCCAGTTCACTCTTACTTCATCGCCGGTATTAAGGGTAGCATAACTGACACTGCCTTTTTGCAGGGTTGCCAAAACCATGTTTCCTTTTTTACCAAATTCATATTTGTCTTCGCTTGCAAAAAGAAAGGCACATACTTTATCGCTGCCCATTACTACCATATCTATGTAAAAAAAGAATTTATTCTCTTTATCAGCAGAAGCGAAAAAGTTCCTGCTTATTTCATTGTTATTGCTGCCATAATGAATGATCTCCATTCTTTTTTCTATATCAGATTCCATTACGCTGTAAAGAATGACTGCATAATTATCGGTATAAAGGTCTTTAGAAACATAAAAGGATTTATAGCGGGATGTATTTACAAAAGCGCCTTCCTTACGCATCCGGGCTATTGTTTTTTCTTCTTTCAGCTTGCCTGTGTTGCCATCAATAATGAGGCGATACAACACCGGTGTGCGGTCGTCACGCTCACTGATAAAAACAACTACATCAGCAGCAATTTCAAAAATGGCTTCTACATCGCCTGTTTTTAAAGTTTCGTAAGCCGGAGAAAAGGCAGTTGTAACTGTTTGTATGTGTGTAACATCATAGATCCTGATATTTATGCCATCCTTCAAAGAGATGTTCAGGTAAAAAGTATTACCGTTTTTCATATTCAGGATCTTTGCAAAACCTTCTTCGGGTTCAGCAAATCCTGGTCCTTCGGCAATTTGCTTAAACTGTGCATTACAAAATAAAAAGCCGGTGAGTAAAAGGGTTAAAATCAGGATTATTTTTTTCATGCGGTTAATTGTTTGAACTAAATATATAATAAAAACCAAAAGTTTCAGGGTCTTTTAATGAAAAATCTTATATTGAAATTTAATTAACCGTTATCAGCAATGGCTGAAAATCACCTCTTTTCATTTTAGCCCGCCCGATAAACTGGTTACCATTTATTCTTTTAAACATTCTGGGGAATAGCATAACATCTTCTTCCCTCGTATCAAAAACAAGCTCTTTGGATACATTACCAGCATTATCTATTTTGGCTACAACAACCTGTCCACCAAAACCATTTACGTGAACTTTTGGAACTTCATCTTCTGCCAGCTCCATATTTTTTTTATTGTCTAAAAACAAAAAGTAATAGCCAGTTGCATCGCTTACTAACTTGTAACCCAACGTTCCATCGGCATTTGTTCCCCTTTGTTGTTTTGGAATTTTCCGTAGCCATTCAAAATTTCCGGAAGCACCTATTTTTGCACCCAATATATCATTATAATAATAGTTGTAGGTAGTGGTAGTATTACCGCGGCTATCAGTATAAGTGGTAATCACTAAACGATATTCTTCCAATCCTATAAAAACACTACCATCAGATTCTACAACAATATTTCGTACCCTTAAATCAGGAGCTTCATAATCGTCCTTCTTTTCCATCTTTTTTTTGCTCCTTGCCGATTCAAATTTCTCCAGTTCTGCCAGCGGAAATTCATAAAATCCATTTCTATACTTATTTATTTTTCCGTTTTGGTCCATCAACGAAAGAAAAACCCCATCTGTGCCACCTCCTTTTGCTTTTTTACCGTATGTGCATGCAATAACCATTTCATGTAAGGAGTTTTCAATAAGCGAAGCAGACCTGATGAAATAATCACCAATATTGATGGTGGTGTTAATGATCTTTTTACTGTCTTTGCTAAACTTCAGTACTTCATAGTGATAGCCGGCTGCTCCTGTTTCTTTATCAACTTCCTTTCTCTTTTCTGATTCGTATACTTTTGCAAGCATGTAGGCATTACCTTTTGAATCAACTGAAAAGTCAATGTTATCCATGATCTGTTCGGTGTAAGGCATGGTAAATTCATTATTCCACAACTTGTTCATTTTGTTATCGTACACATAAAAGCCAATCTTGTCATAATTTTTCTTATCGTTCTTTTCTTCAGGCACAAGCCTGTAGCTTACCAATAGTTTTGTGTGATCTGCATCGTAATTAAAATCATATTTGCCTGCTGATTTCTGAAAATAAATCTGCATGAAACGACTGGTACTTTCCAGGTATTTACCTGCAATTTTGGAAGCATCAAATAATTTTTTGTTCGATTGGGTAATTTTACCGGATGTAACATCGATCTTATCATAATACAGTGACTCTGTTTCAGATTCTTTATCCCAATCGCTGTGCAGCCAGTAATAGTTTGCATCAAAATCAACCACTGTTTCGCTGTTGAAATTCCTGGTCATTTCGGGCAGTTCAATTTTCTTTTCCGTTGATTGCTCTAATGTTTTAGGATCGAACCTTAAAATGGTAAGCTCTTCTTTTTTTAAGCCCATGTTAATGATTCCGTCTTTATCATTTCCAAAAAAAGAAAGGTCTTCGGCCCTGCGAGGCAGTTCATACTCGGAGCCGAGTTTAAAAGTGAATTTTTTGCTTTGGGCAAAAGATATTGTTGATAGTAAGGTTGCTGCAGCAACAATTAAATACTTCATGTGGGGTACTTGTTTAGATTTTGTTAGTGTAAGTCAATTCGGTTATTTGATACTTTTTTTAATAAACTTTCCAACAGCAACGCCATCTACAAAATAAGCATCACCAATGCGTGATTTGGCATCAAAAGCAGCGCCACGCCACATGGTTTCGGCTTTTCGTTCTACATATAAAACAGCCAGCTTTTTTTCAGGCTTCCCTGTTTCAATAAGTGTAATGGTACCATCCACTCCTGCATTTCTTTTTGAAACACCAACCTGGTAACCGGGCTCTAAGGCTTTTGTGTTGAAGATAAGTGTGTATTTTGCGCTTTTATCAATCTTCACTTCGTACTGTTTGGTAAGACCCAGTATAAATTTGTCGCCAAAAAAGTTTTTCTTTTGTGCTTCCCATTCGGTAGCCCAGTTATCGCCGTTTGGCGGGTCTTTTTTGTTCTCTTCCTCTATTCTTTTTTTAATGTAGTCGGCTTCTTTGTTAAAATCGCCGACCGCCATTTTTTCATAGGTCATTTCTACATTAATACTGGTTTCTCCTTTTAAAACAGAAAGATCTCCCTTGGTTAAATCAACTTCCTGGGCAAAACCGTTGATTGATGCAAATAACACGCAGGCAAGCAACAGGTAAAATTTAATAGTTTTCATGTTGGTTTTATTTAATAAAATAATAAA
>JBJTMN010000099.1:0-4431 GCA_046070545.1 Ferruginibacter sp. | reverse complement strand
ATACAAGACTCATCCGGATGCAACAGCAGAAGACTTGTTGAATAAAATGCCCGGCATCAGCTCGCAAGATGGAACATTGAAAGCACATGGTGAAAATGTAAGACAGGTATTGGTAGATGGTAAACCTTTTTTTGGTGATGACCCCAATGCTGCCGTAAAGAACCTGCCATCGGACGTAATAGATAAGATACAAGTGTTTGATAAACTAAGTGACCAGGCACAACTTACGGGCTTTGATGATGGCAATTCGGTTAAGACGGTGAACATTGTTACAAAATCGGGGATCAAGAACGGCCAGTTTGGAAGAATATATGCAGGAGCAGGAACTGACAGCCGCTATTCTGCAGGTGGTAATGTAAGTTTTTTTAAAGGAGACAGGCGTCTTTCACTGGTAGGTAATTTCAATAATATCAACCAGCAAAATTTTGCATCACAGGATCTTTTGGGGGTTACCAGCAGCAGTGGTGGCGGAGGCGGTGGACGTGGCGGTAACAGAGGCGGCGGCGGTATGGGAGGCGGTGGTGCCGATAATTTTAATGTGGGCCAGGCCAGCGGCATCAGTAAAACCAATGCCTTTGGTATCAACTTCAGCAATGTGTATGCAAAAAAATTAACGCTTACGGGCAGTTACTTTTTTAACAACAGCCATAATATTAATGAGAGTGTAGTTAATTCGGAAACATTTGCCGATCCCAAGAACCAGTTCAATGTACAAAAAAGCAATTCGGTTACCGATAACACCAATCATCGCCTTAACCTGCGGTTGGAGTATAAAATAGATTCAGCTAATTCAATTTTTATAATACCAAGCTTTAGTTTTCAAAAAAATAAATCAACTTCCTTTTCTTCCTTAAACACGTATGAGGATGTTGCGGATTCTGTCAGTAATTCCTTAACCAATTCCTCATCAAACAGGAATGGTTTTAATATCCGTAACAACATATTATACCGCCACTCATTTGCCAAAAGGGGCCGGACTTTATCTTTTGGATTTAATACCACTTTTACAAAGAATGACGGTGAATCCATTACCGATGCCAGGTACCGTTATTATGATGCAAACGGTGTATTCACCAAAGACTCGGCACAAAACAGGCTGAGTGATAACAATACCAACGGCCATACCATTGGTGGTAATGTTGCTTATACAGAACCCATTGGCAAGAAAGGTCAACTACAATTCGATTATACCATCTCTGTACAAAAGAATAAAGCCGATCAGCAAACCTTTGCTTACGATGGGCAAAAATATACCCAGTTCGATACTATCTTATCAAACCGCTTCGATAATACGATCACCACCAATAATGCGGGTATTAATTACCGCCTGGGCCAGAGCCGTGATGAACAACTTTCTTTCGGGGTAAACTTTCAGCATTCAAGGCTGGAGAGCCAGCGGATCTTTCCTACCACCACTGCTGTTGACCAGTCGTTCGCCAACGTATTACCTAATTTAATGTGGAGAAAGAAGCTCTCTAACAATGTGAATGTGCGTGTTTTTTACAGGGCTTCAACCAATTTCCCGTCCATAACCCAGTTACAGGATGTGGTAAACCTGAGCAACCCGTTATACGTAAGCAGTGGTAACCCGGGTTTAAAACAATCGTACACACATTTCTTATCAGGCCGTTATTCTTACACCAACTCAAAAACAAGTAAAAGCTTTTTTGCCAATTTGTTTTTGCAAACAGCCAGTAACTATATTTCCAGCGCTTCCTATATTGCAAGCAAGGATACAACTATACAACAAAACATAGTTTTGAAAAGAGGGTCGATTTTGAGCAAACCTGTTAACCTGGATGGATACCGGAGCCTGCGCACATTCTTTAATTACAGCATGCCGCTTAAGTTCATTAAAACAACTGTAAACCTGAGTACCGGCTTCACCTATTCCCAATTGCCAGGCATGGTAAATTATCAAAAGACCTTTACAAACAGCTATGCTTACAATGCGGGCGTAGTATTGGCAAGTAATATCAGCGAGTATGTTGATTTTAATTTATCGTACAATGCCAATTTTGCCAACTCTAGCACAAATACAACAACCAGTACCACCAGTAGATCTGTAAACCAGGTAATCGGTGCACAGGTAAACCTGCTGAATAAAAAAGGATGGTTTGTACAAAACGATATTTCCGGAAATACCTACAGCGGGTTATCAGGAGGCCTTAACCAAAGCTTCTGGTTGTGGAATGCGGCAATTGGTAAAAAATTCCTGAAGAATAAAGCAGGAGAACTGAAATTATCAGTATTTGACCTTTTGAAACAAAATCAGAGTATTGTAAGAACGGTGACTGAGAATTCTATCACAGATTCGCAGACAAAAGTATTACAGCAGTACTTTATGCTGACATTTACCTATAGTCTTAAGAATTTTGGTGTGGCAAAACCCAGTACCAATGGCGAAAGGAATTTTGGAGGCGGAAGGCCCGGTGGCGGTTTTGGTCCGGGCTTTTAAGTAATTTTAGGCTGAACATAAGAGAAACGTTTTGAACCAACCGGAATTGATCGTACAACTGCAGCAGGGAGATGAATCGGCTTTTAAAAAGCTGGTAGATGAATGGCAGGATATGGTTTACAATACGGCACTGGGTATTGTTCAAAATGCAGAGGATGCCGATGATATAACGCAGGATGTTTTTATACAGGTGTTCAGGTCGGTAAGTTCTTTTAAAGGCGATTCAAAATTCTCTACCTGGCTTTACCGCATTACGTTGGGTAAGGCACTGGACCATGAAAAGAAAAAGAAACGGAAAAAAAGATTTGGTTTTGTACAGAGTTTGTTCGGGGAGGATGGTGCCGAAAAGTCACATGCAGTAGAATTTGAGCATCCGGGTGTACAAATGGAAAAAAAAGAAAGAGCCAATGAATTATTCAGTGCTCTGAAAAAGATACCCGACAACCAGCGCATTGCATTTACACTGCATAAACTGGAAGGCCAGAGTTACCAGGAAATTGCTGAAATAATGAACACTACTTTATATGCAGTAGAATCGCTGATGAGCCGGGCCAAAACAAACCTGAGAAAGGAATTAAAAAAGTATTACGCAAATAGTATTGCCGAATAATTAAAATATGCTGTATGAATAAGCAGGAACAAATAAACAAGCTGGTTGAAGAAGCACTTGAAAGTGTTGTTGATGCACAACGTGCCGAAGCTAAACCATACCTGTTTACCCGTTTACAGGCCAGGATGAATAAGGAAACTGAATCTGCCTGGGAAAAGGCTGGCTGGTTTATAACCAGGCCGGCTGTGGCCTTCGCAGTAATTTGCCTGGTTGTATTATTTAACGCAACCGTAATTTTTTATAATAAAACAAGTATACCGGTTGCAAATACCGATGTAGCAGTACAAAATACTTCAGATGAATTTTCCTACACCGTATCAGGCATTTATGACATAGAAAATACCCAACCATAATGATAAACACACAAAATAAAAGTAAAGTATTTGTGGCCATCATTGTAATACTGATGATCGCCAATATTGCACTGGTCTCTTTTTTCCTGTTAAAAAAAGATAATGGCAGGCGGGATAAACACGAGGACAGGAAAGCGATGATCGCTAATTTTTTAAAAAATGAGATCGGCTTCAGCACAGGGCAGCTGCAACGATACGATACCCTCAGCAACCAGCACAGAGACAATATCAGAAAAATGTTTGACAGCCTGAGAAGCTCAAAGGATAAACAGTTTAAACAACTGAGTGCCGGTAATTTCAGCGATTCTGTTATGAATACGGTTGCAGAACAGTCGGCTGTTTCGCAAAAAATGATGGAACTGCAGATGTTTAACCACCTTAAGAATATACGATTGCTTTGCACCCCCGAACAATTGCCCAGGTTTGATTCGCTGTTTCCGAAAGTGCTGAATAAAAGAGGAGGTGACGCAAGAAAAAAAGAAGGAGACAAAAGATAGCGACGGTTTTAGAAATTTATGTCGTCTAATAAAAAAGTTCACAAACTTTAAAAAAATAAATATGAAAAAACAATTGGTATTGATGGCTTTTGCAGCCATGTTCAGCATTACTGCAGCAAATGCACAGGGTGGATTTCAGCGCCGAACGGTAGAAGAAAGGGTAAAGATGGTTAATGATAAATTCGATAGCACTTTTCACTTTGATGCTGCTAAACAAGCTAAGATTGATTCTGTTTTTGCGGAGGCTTACCGTGCACAAGATAAATTTAGGGAAGAAATGATGGCAAATGGCGCACAACCGGATAGGGATGTGATGCGAACTAAAATGCAGGAACTTGCTGAACAAAGAGACGAGAAACTGAAAGGCATCCTTTCAGAAGAGCAAATGAAAAAATGGAAAGATGAACTTGAGCCTTCTATGCGGCCACAACGAGGTAACAGACCTCCAGGCCAAAAATAAAATAGCTTTAAAGGTGAATGCGAAAAAAGGCCCCTGCAATTAATTTTGCGGGG
>JBJTMN010000098.1:0-2168 GCA_046070545.1 Ferruginibacter sp. | reverse complement strand
TGAAAGTATTATCGAGGTCGGGCAGGCCTTTCATTGAGATATCACCGTTAATGATGCTGTTATCGGTCTTTAAAGTAAACTTAGTGGCAGTGAGGTTGTCGATGCTGCCTTTTGCTTGTCCATTAAAATAGATCAGCCGTTTCCAGGTTTTAACTGCCGGTGCAAAGTAGGCAATATCATCACTGTTTATCTTGCTGTTATCAAAATGCCCTTCCAGTTTTACACTGTGCATGAAATCGCTCATATCGGCATTAAAACTATTGTACCGCATGGCATAATAATTACCGATCCTGCTTTTATCAGTAATGATGTCGAGGTTGCTGAACTCCATCATGGCAGGGGTTATCTTCATATTGGCTACCAGCTGGTTTACCTTAAACCCGCTTTTTTCAAGGGTGGATAATTTCACCCGGGCAGCAATGGTGTCTTTTGCAAACTGCACATTTTCCAGGGAGCCATTGATGGCAGAGAAACGAAGATGCTGCCCGTCGAACCGGTCGGTATACGGAGCCCGTTCTGTTTCTCTTTCATTGATAAAAATGCCATCCTTTAAATTGATCTTTGCAACGCTTAACTGCCAGTCGCCTGCATTCCATTGTAATTGACCGGGTTCAGTAATGGTTGTTTTTGTAAGGGCCGGTTGCAGGGATGCCGGTTTTTTGGGTGTATAATCATTCAGGGCAAATACCGGCTCTTCGATATTGATCTCGTTGATGCTGATGATCTTATTGTCAACATCAAACTTATCTGCGGTAAGGTATAATTTTCCTAAAGATCCTGTCATATCCTGTCCAACCCAGTTATCGATACGGTTAAATACAATGTTTTTCAGGTCCACGATTTTAAGGTCGAACTGCACATTGTTTTTTTTACCGGTTGATTTTTTTGGGGAAGAAAAATAGTCTACGATGAACTGGTAGTTCCATACCGAGTCCGTCCGTTTCATATTCACCAGGGCATCTGAAAGCCCGATATAACCCAGGGTTGGTTTATCCTTGAAAAAGAACCAGTCGGTGATATTTACTTTTAATGCGCCTGCATACAGCAGGGTGTCTTTTTTCCGGTCTTCTATTAAAACCCCTTCCACCAGTATTTTATTGAAGAGGCTAAAATCAACATGTTTTACCTGTACAGTCGTCTTTAGCTCTTTGGATAAAAAACCGGAGGCCTTATTGACCAGCCAGTTTTGTACTCGGGTGGTCTGTAGCAGTCCCCAGGTTGAAAAAATAATGATGAAAAAGATCAGGAAGAAGCTGACTTTATATTTTGTTTTTCTGAACAGTATACCCCAGGCCAAAGCCCATACCAGTAATGCGATTACAAACCATACTTTAGATGCAGGTAATACATAAATGAAGGTAACGGCAAGCGCCACCCAAAAAAGCAGGATAAGCAAAAACCATTTTAATATGTTAAATAGTTTGGGCAGAGTTAAATATTAGGTGTAAAAATAGCCATTCACCTTTGCAAAGGCAAATTCAGTACCAAACTTTAAATAAACCTTATAAGTACAGGATTCATGTAAATCAGCCCTTTGCCTGCATCTCCCTGTTAAACTGTTCCGAATTTCCCCTGGATATGGAAAGGTTTTGCCATGCTTTATTTTTTATGACCCTGCCCAGGTATACGATCTGCCCTACATGATAGGGATAATGAGCCAGCTGCCTGTTGATGGCATCAATCACCGGCAGGCCCTCGCTGCGTATGTAAATTGTTTTCAGCAGGTCTTCTTCTGTCAAGGCCTGCAGTGTACCCAGGCAGCAATCCCAGCCCTTTTGCCAAAGATCAGCCAGTTGCTGTTTTGTTAACTGCTGTTCTTCAAATTCGGTGTCCCGGTTACGCCATTCCTTTTCGCCATCGCTGGTTAAAAAATCGGTCCAGCGGCTGAGCATATTGCCCGCGGTATGCTGTATGATGATGGCAATACTGTTGCTTTCTTCATTGGGTTGAAAATGAAGGTCGGCATCGGTAAGTTGTGCAAGGGTCTTATCGCCCAGTTCTTTGTAATAACCTATTCTTTTAATGGCTGATTGAAGAAATATACTGCCGGGAGTTTCCATTTTTTAAATTATTTTATTCTATAAATAACGATACCAGCATACTTAATAAACTTATACAGGAAGCTATTATGGAGAGCAGGCAGGACCTGTTGATATAGCCATAAGCTT
>JBJTMN010000097.1:0-15613 GCA_046070545.1 Ferruginibacter sp. | reverse complement strand
CCATCCCTTCAGCAGCCTTATTCTTATGCATCGGTTGCAAAAGCATTTTAGTAATTGCATTACGCTGGTCGATTTCAGGGATTATATCAATATTAACCTGCTCAATCCTTCGGTGAAATTCAGTTTGTTTTCGAAAATTATAATTAGTGCACAACAAAAATGGATAACCCATTATGCTAAAAATATAGACCTGGTAACTACAGCCAGTGAATCCATTTCAGAAAAATTTGAGGAGGTACATGCTTGTAAAAATGTAACTACTATTTACAATGGCTTTGAGGCAGACCTTTTTGCTGATATCGAAGAAACTGAACAAAACAATGTATTCAACGTATCGCTTATAGGCACTTTATACAGTTACCAGGATATAGATTTTATGCTGGATGGCTTGCTTGGCTTTTTTGACCAGCATAGTTCTGCTAATGATATCATGGTTAATTTTATCGGGGTTGAATATTATCCATTGGTATCAAAACAGATCAGCGATAAGCTTGCTGCGTATAAAAACAGCATTAATATTACCGGGCGTATAGAACGCAGCAATGCGATCACGATCATGAAAAACAGTGCCATACTGTTTTATGTGGGCTGGAAAGGATGGAAAGGAATCTATTCCGGAAAGATATTTGAGTATCTTGGGGCAAAGAAAAATATACTCATTGCTCCCAATGATGGGGATGTTTTAGAAAGACTCGTCAACTATACCAACTCCGGGAAACTGGCTGAGACGCCTGAAGAGATGACAGCAATTTTGAGTAACTGGTATAGAGAATGGAAAAGGAATACATTGGAGTATAATGGAATTGATGAAAGAATAAATGAATTTACACGGGAGTCACAGGCAGGAAAGGTCTTACAGCTGATAACTGCTGTGCACAAGCAATAAAATATGACCAAAGCAATCAATAAAGAATATACGGCAGAAAACAGTAACTACCTGCAAACCAATCCTACCTGGCATGTGGAAGACTCGCCATGGAAAGCAACACAGATATTAAAGATGCTGGAGAGAAATAAACTGCAGCCTAAATCAGTGGTAGAAGTTGGCTGTGGTGCAGGAGAAATTCTGAACCAGCTGCAACAACGTTTGGCAGATAAAACCATTCAGTTCTCGGGATACGAAATTGCACCCGATGCATTTAAACTGGCGCAAACCCGCCAAAAAGAAAACCTGCAATTTTACCGCGAAGACCTTTTGCAGTCAAACAACAAATACGACCTGCTTTTAATGATAGATGTTTTTGAACATGTGGACGATTATCTTGGTTTTATAAGAAAATGCAGCGCAAAGGCAGACTATAAGATCTTTCATATACCGCTGGATATATCGCTTTGGTCGGTGTTAACCAATTACCCGATCGGTGCCAGGAAACAGGTTGGCCACCTGCATTACTTTATGAAAGACACAGCCCTGGCTACCTTGCAGGATGCCGGGGAAGAAGTACTGGATTGGTTTTATACACCCGGTGTTATGGAACTGTATAAGAAGGATATGAATTTTACAGCAAGGATAATAAATGGATTCAGGCGTTTTCTCTACTGGCTAAAGCCCGATCTTGGCGTAAAGACATTTGGCGGATTCTCCATTTTAGCATTAACAAAACGGGCATGAAGAAAAGAGTACTGCATGTCATTAATTCCTTAACCATTGGCGGAGCCGAGATACTGCTGGTTAATTCACTTTCGCCGGGCGGATTGAATGAGCATACAGAAAATTACCTGGTATATTTTATTAACAGAGGGGGCCACCTGGCTTCGCTGGTTGATAAGAATGTAAAGCAAATTTGCCTGGATTATAAGGGAGGAACAGATATTATAAGATTATTGCGTGACCTGCGAAAGGTCATTGCAGATAATAAGATAGATATCATACATACACATCTCAATCCTGCCGATTTTTATGTAAACCTGGTGCGCCCTAAAAATATTCCGCAGGTACATACATTGCATATCGCCTACACAACCGATAAGGAAACCCGTTCCTCATTAAAATTTCTTGAACGAACCCTTTTTTTTAATAAGCCATACTGCAACCTTATTTTTCTTTCCGAGTTTAATAAGAAAGACTTCCTGGGCAATATGAACTTTAAAGGGCAATCCTTTGTGGTTCCTAATTTTGTAGACGATTCATTTTTTATGCATGAGCCCAAACGCTTTACAGGGGCTGATGACAGGCCACTAAGACTGATCGCGATCGGAAATTTCAGGGCTCAAAAAAATTATTTTTACCTGCTTGATATATTTAAACAGCTTACCAGTCAGAATATACAGCTTGATATTTATGGGGGCGGAGACCTGGAAAAATACCAACAGGTTATAGATGAAAATAAGCTGAATGTTTATTTAAAAGGGCAGATCACCAATGTGAATGATGTAATTGCGGGCTACGATCTTTTTATCATGTCATCTACCAATGAAGGATTTCCCTTATCAGTTTTTGAAGCTATGGCGGCCGGTGTTCCATTAATGCTTACCGATATTGCGCCTTTAACAGAAATTGTGAAGGACAATGCTTTGTACTTTACACTGAACGATGCAAAAAGTGCAGCAGAAAAATTAATGGAAGTACAGCAAAATAAGATAGATATTTATACTATGGCTGTAAAAGCAAAAGCATATGCAGAGATAACTGTGCGCAGGGAGATCTATATAAAAAGACTGCTGGATATTTATAACCAAATATAACCTTAAGCCTGAGGAAAACTTGTCAAAGCTGCAGTATGCAACAAAAAATTTATTTTAAGGACCTGGATGCTATCAGAACCATTGCGGCAATGATGGTTTTTTGTACCCACGCCACAAAACTGGGCAGCCTTCAAATAAGCAACCAATACCTGGCTAATTTCCTGGGTACTTTTTTCGATGGCGGAACCGGCGTTCTCATATTTTTTGTACTCAGCGGTTTTCTGATCACTTATCTGATCCTGTCTGAGGTTAAACAAAAAGGAGCCTTCAGTCTCAGGAATTTTTACCTGCGGCGTATTTTAAGAATATGGCCTTTATATTTTACGTTGCTCATTTTTGCCTACTTTATTTATCTGCCGATCCTGGGGCATTACAGCAATATTAATGTGGCAGAGATCAGTTCTCATGCCGGGTATTATTTTGGCATGGCGGGCAATTTTGATATGCTTAGAGATGCTCTGCATGATTTTATTCCGGTTGGTATAACCTGGTCTGTTGCCATTGAAGAACAATTCTATCTTGTATGGCCCCTGTTGTTTTTCTTTATACCACCTAAAAGATACCAGTATATTTTTCATGGCTCGTTAATAATAAGCCTGGCATTTAAAATTTATAATTACGATGACCACCGTGTGTTGTACTATCATTCCCTGGGTGTTGTGCCATATCTTTCAATAGGCGGGCTGGCCGCTTATTATAGTATTAACAGTGAAAAATTCAGGAACCTGTTAAATAGCGGTAACAAATGGTTTATTTATGTTGCAGGGCTTTTGTTTTTATACCTGCGCAATTTTGCAACTATAAACCCCATCATTGTTACTTCGGGTGAAGCCATATTCTTTGCGTGGGTTATTCTTGATCAGTCTCACAACATGACTTCAACCTTAAAATTTTCACGCTCGGGCATCTTAACAAAAATGGGTAAGTATACTTATGGGATTTACATGTTACACCAGATAGTATTGTTCTCCATTCTTGCCATACTGAATTATTTGGGTAGAAATGACCTGGCTACCACTATTACAATAAACTATGTGATCGGACTTCCGCTCACACTTTTACTGGCCTATGCCAGTTATCACTTGCTGGAAAAAAGATTTCTAATTTTAAAAAACAGGTTAGAATATATTAAAACAACAGATGTTGAAAATGACGGTCATAAAGTTATTACCTCTTAATGCTTGGTGATTTCAAAAATTGCTATTGTAGCAGGTATCAATAGCTTTATTACAACTTTATGGATAAAGAATCTCTTACATTTGCAAAAAATCAATATTTAACAGGCAGGAAAGCGATTAAACAAAATATATGTTCCCGGAATTTTACAACAGAAATACCGCACAGCCATTTAAGAAAGAAGGCAATCAATATATAAGTGAAGGCGCAACAGCAGAGATCATCAATGACATTCCCCGCTTTGTAGACAGTGGCTCTTATGCTTCATTATTTGGCGATCAGTGGAAGGAGTATAAAAAAACACAGCTGGATTCCTACACAGGAACTCCCATTTCCGAATCCAGGCTGGATCGTTGCCTGGGCGATGAACTGAAAGATAAGCTTGCAGGAAAGCTTGTACTGGAAGCTGGTTGCGGAGCCGGCAGGTTCACTGAAGTATTGCTGAAAAAAGGTGCCACCCTGGTTTCTTCTGACCTTAGCTCAGCAGTAGAAGTAAATGCAGAAAACTTTCCTGTTTCGGATAAACACCTGGTTATACAGGCCGATATAAACAATATGCCTTTTGCCGATGAGAGTTTTGATGTGGTGATCTGCATCGGTGTGATACAACATACACCAGACACAGAAAAAACCATTGAAGATCTGTATAAACTTGTAAAAAGAGGAGGGACTTTGGTGATAGACCATTACTCTTACGATCGCTCAAATTACCTGAGACTGGCGAAACTTTACAGGTTGTTCCTTCGCAAAAAAACATCCGAATATACCATCCCCTATACGCAAAAACTGGTAAAAAGATATTTACCATGGCATAAGAAAGCTGCAAAGTACAAACTGCTTTCTGTTTTACTGAACCGTATTTCGCCGGTGATATCTTATTATTCTGTATTTCCCCAGTTCAATGAAAAGCAGCAACAGGAATGGGCCTTGCTGGATACACATGACTCATTAACAGACTGGCATAAAAGATTCCGTAATAAAAAACAGATCACAGAAACGCTAAGAAATCTTGGCGCTGTTGATATTCATTGTGCCTATGGCGGCAATGGGGTAGAAGCAAATTGTAAAAAGCCATAAGTAAAAAACCGGGCATGAAAATTCTTCATATAGCATACAGCGGGTTAGGTGGTCATGGTAATGTTTTCTTTTCGATGGTGGATGCTGATACTGCAAAACAAAATCAATACGAAGTAATTTTCTTTGGTACTGATGAAGTGCGTGAAGGCTATGCAGAGATGGCAAAACAAAGAAGTATTCCCTGGTTTTATGTGAAAAAGAAGCCAGGATTGGATTTGGGCGCCTACAGCATGATCGGAAAAATTATCAGGGACAGGCAGCCTGATATTATATTCCTGCACAGCAGCTCTTATATTTTCCCGGTAAAAAAAGCTACCCTGTTCATCTCAAAAAAGATCAGGGTCATTGTAAGGGAAACGCAGGCCAATCATTTAAAAACAAAACTGAACTGGCTGGGGTTAGGTGTTTCATTAATTACAGCCAGTAAAGTAGTTTTTTTGAGTACCGAGTACCGCGATGTAATAAAGAAAAAACTTTCTTTCCTTTTTTCTGATAAACGAACAGCAGTGATACCCAATGGAATTGACCTTGATGTATATAAGCCTGCCGGAAAGGGTGATCATGATTCTATCTACATTGGTATGCAAAGCCGGTTATCAGAAAATAAAGATCATATAACACTGATCAATGCGTTTGCCCACTTACTAAAAATCTATTCAGAAAAACCGCTTAAACTTTTTATTGCAGGCGATGGTACCTGCAGGCTACAGCTGGAAAAACAGGTACAGGATCTTAACATCGGGTATGCTGTTGTATTTACAGGCATGCTGGAGGAAACAGCATTGCCCGGGTTTATAAACTCTTTGGATATATATGTGCATGCTACGCTTGGTGAAACCATGAGCACGGCCATCATGCAGGTAATGGCATGCGGCAAGCCTATCATAGCTTCAGATGTTTTGGGGGTTGATAATATGATCAGAAATCATGAGAACGGTTTGCTGGTTCCTGTGAAAAACGCAGCAGCACTTTGTGAAGCAATTTTGAAACTGATCCATAATACTGCGCTGGCAGATACATTGGCTGCCAATGCTTATGAATTTGCAAAGAAAAACTACAGTAACAAAGCCATGCTGGAAGGGTACAATAAAATATTTAATGCTTGAAAATTTTACATCTCATATATTCTGAACAGGTTGCCGGTGCGGAAAAATACCTGCTTGACCTTTTACCAGGTTTACAGGATGAAGGTATTGAATGCCACCTCTTTTGCATAACACCGGCAAAGGATGCGTATAAATTTACGAACCTGTGCGAGGAACTGAACAGTAAGGGGGTTAGATCCATTTTACTGCATGGCACCATTAAAAATTTCTTTTCCCTGGCACGTACTGTAAATAAATATCTTTCTGAAAATAAGATCAGGTACCTGCATGCGCATTTGTTTAAGTCGGATCTGCTGGCAGTGATGGTAAAGAAATTTTTCAACCGCAAAGTAATATTACTGAGCACCAAACATGGATATGAGGAAAAGTATTGTAGCAATTATCACCGCTACAATGGCAGGATACATTATAACCTGTACTATTTTATCTCCAAATACCTGTTGGCCAATATCGATAAACAGGTGGCGGTTTCAAAAGCCATGTCGGACCTGTACTACCAGTTAAAACTTACACCCAGAAGATTACCATTCATACATCATGGTATCAATATAGAAGCTTTATCACAAGCCGGTGATAAAACACAATACCGCTATGCAGATCAGCAGCTACTTATTTTAGGCAGGGTTGAAGAAGTGAAGGGTCACACTTATTTATTGAGCGCCATGCCCGAGGTGATACAGGTTTTTCCTGCACTTAAACTACTTATAATTGGCAACGGCACCCAAAGAGAAGTACTGGAGCAACAGGCTGTTTCATCCGGTATTGAAAAAAATGTTTTATTCCTGGGCTTTCAGCAAAATCCTTATCCGTTCATGGCAAATTCTGATATACTGGTTTCGCCATCGCTGTACGAATCTTTCGGGCTTGTATTTATTGAGGCTTTTGCCATGCAACTGCCGGTTATTGCATTTGATGCACCGGCCGCCAATGAGATTATCAATAACGGAGAAACGGGAATACTGGTGCCGGTATACAACAGCACTGAACTAGCTCAAAAGATCATTTTCTTGTTACAAAACCCGGCAGAAAGGAAACGTTTGGCCAATGCTGCTTTTGAAAGATATACAACTTATTTTAATACAGCCAGGATGGTGAAGGAAACAGCTGGTTGGTACCGCTCTGAGATTACAAGATAATTTCTACTTCTTTTAACCAAAAAAATATTGCCATATTGTTGGCTGGTAATACATCTTTCCTTTTTCAGCATTATTTACTGCCTGGTATATTCCGGCCATAAGGCCCGGTAAAACCTCCTTTAATGCATCAATGCCAATGGCAGTTTGCAATACCGGGTAGGTCACAAAGTTGTCTTCTTTACCGGGATTAATAAATGCCTGCTTTATTATTGCTCCGGTATCTATACCAGTGTCAATCAGGTGAATGGTGGTGCCAAAATGTGCAGCATCATTATTATGTATGGCCCAGTAACCTCCATGGCTTCCGCGGTAATTGGGTGTGATACCCACATGCATATTTACAAAAAGCGCATGGGTGCTTTGCAGTATTTTTTTACTGATGATACGTGTGCCGTTCACAATAATGATATCAGGGTTGAATGATTGTATCTGAAGTAAGCAAGCGTCATCATTTACAGCATTTACCCGGAATGTTATATCAGGATTGAATGCACTGTTGTTTAGTTTGTACTGATCAATAAGTTGCTGCTTTCTTGCCCTGGACTTTATTTTTAAGAAGGGAACTACCAGTACTGAAAATAAAACCTGGCCCAGGACGGGTAAAAAACCAATTCTCTTTACCCGGTTAATGGCAAGTTGTTTTTTACTGATCGGCTGTTCAAGAATTACAGCTTCAATAGATACAACTTCTTCCAGTGCATTATATACCCATCTTGATGATTCGCAATCGGAAGCCAGGAAGATGATCTTTTTTTGTTGCATGTAAAGCCGGGTGATTTAACGCGTCATGATAACAGGGATTTAAAAACCTGCAGCTTCTTTCATGGTAAGATTGGTAAAACCATATTTTGTTTGCAGGAACTGATAGTGTTTTAAAAGGGTAACCAGGTTTTCCATGTTCTCCTTGATATTAACTCCAAAATTATGTGGGTGCCACCATAAATGATACAGCTCGTTGTTTTTAGCAGCATAGGTCATTTCATTCATGATCCTTTTTAATTTTAGTTTTTCAAGCCAGGCCAGACTTTTGTTATAAGGCTTTAAAAAACGGCTGGCTGGTACATTAACCGGTAAGCCTGTATTTTTGGTAACAGAAAAAGTATTGTATCCCGAAACCGGGAAATAAGTATCTAACAGGCGGCAAAGCCTTATAAATGGTACTTCTGCTGAAAATTTCCTGGGTTTGTATATCCATGATTCAGGGTTACCGCGATAGGTTTTGATCCCATTGCCGGCTAAAACAGGTAAATACATTTCATTGATCTGGTTGCGTGGGAACACCAGACTGCTTAGCTGTATGTTTTTAGCCTGGGCAATTTTTATGGCAGCTTTAATATCTGCATCAAATTCTTCGGCAGTTTGGCCTTCTTCCAGGCAATAATAGTGGCTGAAAGTATGTGTGGCAATTTCATGCGGGCTTTGGCTGATCATTTCAAAAAGAGAGTATCCAAAATGATACGGGTCATCTGTTTCATTGTTGCCAATACCCGCAAACTCTTGAATGTAAACATTGTAGTCTGGGTTACTATAAGCAGGCTTTTTTTCAGGTATAAAATCCTGTAAGCTATCCTTGTTTTCGGAGAATAAGATACCTACGGTGGCAAAAGTTGCCTTGATATTATAAGTTTCAAAAGCTTTCAATAAGGCCGGAATAACTTCTTTTACCCCGGTGATATGAGTGCCGTATTTTTCCTTTGTAGTAACATCCCACACTCCCCATAGTAATTCATAATCGAGCGAAATGATAAATGCTCCTTTATGATCCATATGGTTATCCATGTGTTGTTAAATTATAAATACCGGTAAAATTAATCGATTTAATGCAAACAGGTTGAAAATGCATTTTAAAACAATTTATTTCCGGTAAGGCGCCGGCTATCACTGACCATTATTTTAGTTTGGCACTAAAAAGCTTTTTTTTATCCGTATAGGCTGTATATAAACCAACCAGGGAGAAAAAATAAAACGGCATTAAAATGATCTTATATCTCGCCATGGTTCCAAAATTGTAAGTAGTAAAACCAATTATCAAGGCAAAAAAGATCGCTATGATAAATGAAACAAGGATATAAGGGTTATTAAACATCTCTTTGAAAAAACCAAAGAACTTCAGTTTAAACATAACATAGAGTGTAGATAATAGCAGCAGCAAGGACTCAAAAGAGCTGAATAAAATAAAGATTTTCTTGCTTTCCCATATAAAGGGCCTGTAGAGGCAGGTAAAAACTTTAACCGGGCTATTAGAGATCATTCCTGCAAGTGAAATGTCCATATCTTTTATTTCAAGTGTACCCTTGCTGTTTTCATCATCATTCTGTACCGCCTCATAATTTCGTTTAAAATTGTCTACCTGCACCATCGAATCTTCGGCCAGTAACTTAAGCTGGTCAGTAAAATTGGTTATGAAGGTCACAATCAATACGCCAGAAAGAAACAGCATAACTATGAACCCCCTGATAACTACATTTTTAAAGGGAGTAATAAATTTGTAAAATACAAAAACAACCAGTCCAACAGCAAGCGTTATGATGATGTAACTTTTGATAATGAGAACCATGTAAACAAGTACAACAAGGCCTATGACAGATGCAATTGAAACTTCTTTCTTTATAAATAATCTGTACAGGAAATAAATTATAAAGCCAATGCTGCCGATACATATGGAGTCTTTATTAAGCCCGCTGCCCCAAAACCATACCGAGGGTACAAATAAAATTGCCCAGGCCAAAACTTTCAGTTCTTTATTCTTATTAATGTCTTTAAATACCAGGAACAACTGCCACAGACCGGCAAAAGAAAAAAGCCCGAAAAACAGGGTGATTATAAGATATTTTTCAAAAGATAGCAGCGAAAGCAATGCCGATATCTTCATGATAAATAAATTAGATGCTATACCAAAATAACCGGCATAGCTCAGGTCTCCAACTTCTGTATCGAACCAGGTCTTTACTTCCGTTGCCGATTTGAAAAAATATTTTATATTGTCAGGCTCCTGTACCAACTGGGAGTTTAAATAATTCCCGCCATAATAAAACACAAATGAATCGCCGTATCCATAATAATACTGCACCATCATCGCATAAGCAACTGCACCAAACATGTGGAGGTAGAACGAAATGAATAAATACTTCCTTAGTTCATCATTAGCATACTTAACTGAAATCTTTTTTACTATTATATAAAATATGAACAGGTAAACCGGCAATAAGAGATAATCAAAAATAGTTATGTTCTGCATCTGCCAGGTAAAGGTTATTTGGTTTAAAGGTCAGTTAATAGAGCCATAAATTATAATGCAATATACTCATTGTTTCAGTGCTACAGAGGATAACCGGCCCTGTCATTTATTCCGGGATTGAAATTTAATCGGGAATATTATATACCGGAAATTTTATTATCATTATTTTTACAACTATATGGTTACCATTTTAGTTACTGGTTGTGCCGGATTTATCGGAAGTCATGTTAGCTCATTACTCCTTAATAAGGGCTTTAAAGTTATAGGGGTAGATAACTTTGATCCTTTTTACAGCCGAACTGTAAAAGAATTAAATCTTGCAAAATGTAAAACACATCCTGCATTTAGTTTTTACGAAATAGATATTGCAGAAGGGCTGGAGGCAGTTCCTGATGAAAAAATAGACGCAGTTATTCACCTGGCAGCAAAAGCAGGGGTAAGGCCTTCCATTGAAGATCCGGCCGGATACATCAAAGTAAATATTACGGGTACACAAAAGGTGCATGATTTTATGCAGGCAAGGGCTATTCATAAGCTTGTCTTTGCCTCGTCCTCTTCTGTTTATGGCAACAATAAAAAAATGCCTTTCAGTGAAGAAGATAACGTAGATAATCCAATATCGCCATATGCATATACTAAAAAAGCCGGGGAGCTGATGAACTATGCCTTTCATCATTTATACCATGTGGATGTTATCAATCTGCGTTTTTTTACTGTTTATGGCCCGGGTCAGAGACCAGACCTGGCTATTCATAAATTTGTTGAAAGAATTGCCGAAGACCAGCCGCTGGTTTTATTTGGCAACGGGGATACCGCACGAGATTATACCTATATTGATGATACAGTAGCAGGTATTTTTAGTGCATTGAAATATTGCCTGCAAAATACAGGGCTGTACACCACGGTTAACCTGGGTAACAACAAACCGGTTAAGCTGAACGAACTCGTGGATATCATTTACACTGCCATGGGTAAGGAGAAGAATGTGATCTATGAGGCTATGCAACCCGGTGATGTAGATATTACTTTTGCCGATATTTCCAAAGCGGGTAGCCTGTTGGACTATAAGCCGGCAACTGATATGGCTACCGGCATCAAAAAATTCATTGTATGGTATAATGCGGCCAATATGAAAGGATAGGGCAATATTAGCGGCCCTGAACCGTTTTAAACCTGCTTTTAAATGAAAACCTGAATTTCATTAAGAAGAAACAATATCCAATACAACACACATGAAACAAAACATTAACCTGCAAAACCCCTTTACCCAAAAACCGCTGGAAGAACTCCCTGATGGACTGGCTGAAAACGGAAAAATCGTTTTTCCGTACAGGAACGGTGCTTACCGCCTGGTAGAAGATGATAACTACACCCAGAATTTCGGATACCAATGGAATAAATTTGCTGCCACCCAGATAGATAAAGCCCAAAAAAATATACAACTCAGCAAGAGGCGTGTATTTGCTGTTACCGGCTGGGATAAGGAAGACCTGCAGGATAAAAATGTGCTGGAAGTTGGAAGTGGTGCAGGGCGTTTTTCCCAGGTTATACTAGATGATACCAAAGCAAACCTGTACAGCGTTGATTACAGCAATGCGGTAGAAGCCAATTTCAAAAACAACGGACACCATAAAGATCGTTTTCATTTGTACCAGGCCAGTGTCTATGACATGCCCTTTGCCAAGGGCCAGTTTGATAAAGTGTTTTGTTTTGGTGTGATACAACATACACCTGATGTACAAAAAACAGTTCAGTCTTTGATCAGCATGGCCAAACCCGGTGCCGAAGTAATTGTTGATTTTTACTGCGTAAATGGCTGGTGGACCAAAGTACAGGCTAAATACATCTTCAGACCTATTACCAAAAAATGGAGCAACGAGAAGTTGTTGGCTAAGATTGAAAAAAATGTTGACTGGATGATCTCCGCCACTACATTTTTTAATAAGATAGGAATCGGCAGGTTTGTGAACCGTTTTATTCCCATCTGTGATATTAAAGGAACGTTGCCGCAGGGTATGAGCAGGCAGGAACTGCGTGAATGGTGTGTGCTGGATACATTTGATATGTTTAGTCCTGAATATGATCAGCCACAAAAAGTGAGTACGGTAAAAAAATGGTTCGAAGAAAATGGTATGGAACAGGTTTGGGGAGGCACTATTCGTTTTGATAACAGTACAGCCTATGTTGTAAAGGGTATTAAAAAATAAATCAGCATATTTTCAGACTGCCCATTTTTGAAAATTTGCTCTTGTTTATGAGAAAAAAAATTGTTCATTTTATTTTTAACCTAAGCCGTGGCGGTGCCGAAACCATGATGGTGAGGGTGATAAAAGAACTGCCGGAATATGAGCATGTGGTGGTAACACTGTTCCCCGGTAATAATTTTGGGGAAGAACTGCAGTGTAAAAAATGGATCTGCCTCAATATTAATTCACTCATTGCCTTACCGCTTGCTTTTTTTAAATTCAGAAAACTGATCAAAGCAGAAAAACCTGCTATCGTTCACACGCATTTATTCTGGCCCACCTTTATCGCCAGGTTTGCAGTACCCAAAAGAATCCCGCTTATAACCACTATTCATGCTTTTATTGCCACTTCAGGCGAATATAAACATTGGTACATCCGTTTTTTAGATAAGCTTAGTTATCAATTCCGGAAAAGCATCATCATTGTAGTTGCTAAAGGTGCCTTAGAAGAGTATTTCTCATTTTTAAACCTGAAACCATACAAGGCTTATGCCTTATACACTTTCGTAGATATAGAGCGGTTTAATGTTGACAGGATCTCTTCTGAAAAAGACAATCATATTTTTAAGCTGGTTGCCGTTGGGGCATTGAGGTTGCAAAAAAACTATCCCTATATCATCAATGCCATGGCGATGATAAAAGATAAGAATATAGAACTGGATATTTATGGGATAGGAAATTTGCAGGAAGAATTGCAGCAACAGATCAATGCAACCGGGGCAAAGGTCTTCCTGAAAGGCCAGGTGAAGAATATTGAAGAAGTGATACCACAATACGATCTGTTTGTAATGTCATCAACTTACGAAGGCTTTTCTTTAGGGATACTGGAGGCCATGGCTATGCGTATGCCGCTGTTGCTGAGTGAAATTGCATCTTTCAAGGAACAATGTGAGGACAATGCCTGGTATTTTTCACTGGCTGATGCGCAGGATGCAGCAACTCAGATCGTTGCGTTGAGTGAGGCGGATAAAAATATTTTGCTCGCAAAAGCTGAAGCAGGGCGCCAACGGGCCATTAATAATTTTACATTGCCGCATCATATTGCCGGTTTGCGTAAAATTTATGATGAGGCATTGACCGGCAACAATTAACAGACCAGCTATTGTAACTTTACCAATAAATAAAATAACATGTGCGGCATTTCAGGCTTTATAGATTTTAACAAGAAGACCAATATTGATGTATTGGAAAAAATGAACCGCATCATGGCGCACCGCGGCCCCGACGGCGAAGGCTATGGCATGTACGAAACTGCCAATGCAAAAATCGGCCTTGGTCACCGCCGCCTAAGTATTATTGATCTTACTGCCGGTGGCAGCCAGCCGAAAACATTTGGCAGCCTGCATATTACATTCAATGGCGAGATATACAATTACGCAGAAATAAAAAAAGAACTGGAACAAAAAGGCCACCAGTTCGACAGCCACAGTGATACCGAGGTTATTTTACATGCGTATAAAGAATGGGGGAGTGCTGCCTTGCAGAAATTCATCGGCATGTTTGCCTTTGTTATTTATGATGAAGCAGAACAAAAATTATTCGCCTGCAGGGATAGAGCTGGGGTAAAACCTTTTTTCTATTATTATAAAAACGGCTTGTTTTTATTTGGATCGGAACTTAAGGCACTGGTGCAGCATCCTTCTTTTGAAAAGCAAATTAACAATGATGCCGTGGGTGCATTTTTACAGTTTGGATACGTACCTACACCACATTGCATTTTCAACAATGCTTTTAAATTAAAACCCGGCAACTTCTTATATTTCGACATCAAAAAACAGGAATTTAAAGAAGAACAATACTGGAATGTATATGATGCGTATAACAAACCAATTTTAGACATCAGCCTGCCGGAAGCCATTGAAGAAACAGAAAAACTGCTAACCAGTGCCTTCCAGTACCGCATGGTAAGCGATGTGCCGGTTGGGGTTTTTTTAAGCGGTGGTTACGACAGTAGTTGTGTTACTGCCATCCTGCAAAAGAACAATACTGAAAAGATAAAAACATTTACCATTGGCGTGCCTGATGCAGGTATGAATGAAGCTCCCTTTGCAAAAGAGATTGCAGCGCATCTCGGTACTGACCATACCGAATATTATTGCACCGAAAAAGAAGCACTGGATATTGTTCCGCAGCTTCCTTTCTTTTATGACGAGCCTTTTGCCGACAGCAGCGCCATACCTACAACGCTGGTGAGTCGTATTGCAAGAGAAAAGGTAACCGTTGCATTATCCGCTGATGCCGGGGATGAGATATTTGCCGGCTACAACCGTTACGATTTTATGGCGAAGTATGGCGGATCAATACAAAAGATACCAGGCATTTTGCGCAAGAGTGCAGCCGCTATGATGGAGCTGATCCCTGCTGATAAAATTCCTGTCTTCAATAAAAAATACCTTTTTCACAGTCGTTACGAAAAAGTAAAGACACTTCTTAAAGAGCCATCAGCCCGTAATGTATTAATGAGCATGACCCAGCAGATGAACTCAAAGGACCTGGCAGAGTTATTTAAAGACAGCATTAAGCAGATGCCTTCTTTTTTTGATAGTAAAGATCTGAAGCCTGATAATTATTCTGTGTTATCCTACATGATGGCAGTAGATTACCAGACTTACCTGCTGGATGATATACTACAGAAAGTAGACAGGGCAGGTATGAGTATAAGCCTGGAAGGCCGTGAACCTTTTTTAGATCAGCGAATTATAGAATGGGCGGCACAGCTTCCATTGGAATATAAATACAATAAGGGAAACAAAAAGTTTATCCTTAAGCAGATCGTTCATAAATATATTCCGGCCAAAATGATGGACAGGCCTAAAATGGGCTTTGGTATTCCTATAGCGGCCTGGTTACAGAATGAGCTGAAACCCTATGTAGACAAGTATTTTGATGAACAATTTATTGAAAAACAAAATATTTTCAACAATAACATAATACAAAAGATAAAAAAAT
>JBJTMN010000096.1:0-3776 GCA_046070545.1 Ferruginibacter sp. | reverse complement strand
GTATTACGGCAGCGTAGGCCCCATCGGGGTCCTGGCGTGGGCCAAAAATATTGAAGTAGCGAAAGCCCATAAGTTTAATGCCATACACATCGGCAAATACCTGGGCGTATAATTCGTTGGTTTTTTTTGTAGCTGCATAGGGCGATAAACAATTGCCAACCCGGTTCTCCTGCTTGGGTAAGGTAGGCTCATCACCATAAACCGATGAGGATGATGCGTACACAAACTGTTTGATCTTATTATCAACAGCAGCTTTCAGCATATTGGCAAAGCCGCCGATATTTACTTCGGTGAAATAAACGGGTTCTTTGATGCTGCGTGGCACAGAACCCAGGGCAGCCTGGTGACTTACATAATCCATTCCTGCACAGGCCTGCTGGCAGGTATCTGCATTCCTGATATCACCCTCCATAAATTCAAACTGGCTGTACTTGCGTAAAATGTCGAGATTGGTTTGAAAGCCATTAGCCAGGTTATCCAGCACCCTTACCTTGCCGGCACCGTTCTTTAAAAGATATTCTGCAATATGGCTGCCAATAAATCCTGCACCCCCTGTAATTAAAAAAGAAGAATGACTGATATCTTTGGCGTGAAAATTATCCATGATCCATTTATTAATTATCCGTTGCTACAGGCTCCAATATTTTCTCGTAGTAATTTTATTACGATAGATCCCTTTAAGGTCGGCCACAATTGCATCCGGCTTTGTTATTGATGCAAAATATGCATCGTCCATTTTTTTATAGGCCTCGTGCGGAACGGTCACCAGTACTGCATCATAATCATTGCTCAGTCCGGCTGTCAGTTCAAATCCGTACTCATGTTTAAGTTCCTCACTATCCGCATGCGGATCGGTAACATGTACATTCAGTGAAAATGCTTTCAGTTCTTTGATCACATCAGCAACTTTACTGTTGCGGATATCGCTCACATTTTCTTTAAAGGTTGCACCCATTACCAGTACCTTGGCGTCTTTTACATTTCCATTGGTCTGAATGATGTTCTGCAGGATCTTTCTTGCAACATAACCAGCCATGGCATCATTGATGAAACGGCCTGCTAAAATTACCTGTGAGTTATAACCAAGCTTTTTTGATTTGTAAGTAAGATAATAAGGATCTACACCAATGCAATGCCCCCCCACAAGTCCCGGCTGGAATTTCAGGAAATTCCATTTGGTGCCCGCCGCTTCCAGCACTTCGTATGTATTGATATTCATTTTATCGAAGATGATGGATAGCTCGTTCATCAATGCAATATTCAGGTCACGCTGGGTGTTCTCAATGATCTTGGCAGCTTCGGCAACTTTAATGGAAGAAGCTTTGTGCACGCCGGCTTTTACCACCAGTTCGTACACTTTTGCAATGGTATCCAGGCTTTCAGCACAGCAACCGCTCACTACTTTTATGATGGTACTGATGGTATGTTCCTTATCGCCCGGGTTTATTCTTTCAGGTGAATAACCGATCATATAATCTTCGGTCATTTTAAGTCCCGATAATTTTTCAATGATGGGTACACAATCCTCTTCGGTACAACCGGGATAAACGGTGCTTTCATAAACTACGTAATCTCCTTTCTTAATTACTTTACCGATCGTTTCACTGGCCCGTGTAACAGGAATAAGATCGGGCACATTGTGTTCGTCAACAGGGGTTGGAACTGCAACGATGAAGAAATTTGCTTTGCGTAAAATATCCAGGTCGTTGGTAAATTCAATATCACAACCCTCAAAAGCCTCAGATTCCAGTTCCTGGCTTGGGTCAATTTTATTACGCATCATTTCCACACGCTCTGCATTGATATCAAAACCAATTACTTTTATCTTTTTTGCAAACTCAAGCGCAATAGGCAGGCCTACATAGCCTAGTCCTATCACAGCCAATGTCTTTTTCTTATCTAACAGGTCCTGGTACATTTATAAAAGGGTTTATACTTTATTTACTGCTCTGAAATTCCTTGGGCAGTTTATTCAGTTCTTCTTTAGGCAAACTTTTAAAATACTCGTAAGTGATTTTTAAACCTTCGGCTCTTGATATTTTCGGTTCCCAGCCCAGCAGTTCTTTCGCTTTGGTAATATCAGGCTGGCGTTGTTTGGGATCATCTGTAGGCAATTCTTTAAAAACAATCTTCTGTTTGGTGCCTGTAAGTTTTATTATTTCTTCTGCAAAATCAAGTAAAGAGATCTCATCGGGATTGCCAATATTCACCGGTTCGGAATAATCACTCATCAGCAGGCGATAGATACCATCCACCAGGTCAGCCACATAACAAAAACTACGCGTCTGGCTGCCATCGCCAAAAACGGTGAGGTCTTCGCCGCGAAGTGCCTGGCCTATGAATGCAGGTAATGCTCTTCCGTCGTTCAGGCGCATCCTGGGGCCGTATGTATTAAATATGCGTACGATCCTGGTCTCCACATCATGAAAAGTATGATAAGCCATGGTGATGGCTTCCATAAAGCGTTTGGCTTCGTCATATACGCCACGCGGGCCAACGGGGTTTACATTGCCCCAGTATTCTTCTGTTTGGGGATGAACCAAAGGATCTCCATATACCTCACTGGTTGAGGCAACCAGTATTCTTGCGTTTTTTGCTTTCGCTAAACCAAGACAATTATGCGTACCCAGCGAACTTACTTTTAAAGTTTGAATGGGGATCTTTAAATAATCTATCGGGCTGGCAGGAGAAGCAAAATGTAAAATATAATCAAGCTGCCCGGTTACATGTATGAACTTAGAAACATCGTGATGATAAAATTCAAACTCTTTTAATTTAAAAAGATGTTCGATGTTTTTCAGGTCACCGGTAATTAAATTATCCATGCCCATTACATGGTAGCCTTCCTTAATAAAGCGGTCGCAAAGATGTGACCCTAAAAAACCTGCTGCTCCGGTGATTAAAACTTTTTTTGTTGCCACTGATAAAGTTTAAGATTTAGGGTTAACTGTTTTTCTTCCAACACTCACATAATAAAAACCCAGTTCTTCCATTTTATTCAGGTCAAACAGGTTTCTGCCATCGAAAATTACTTTATTTTTTAACAAAGAAACGATGTTATTAAAATCCGGTGTGCGAAACTCACTCCATTCTGTGGCAATTACCAGTGCATCGGCATCAACCAATGCATCATACTGGCGTTCTGCAAAATTTATCCTGCCGGCATAGATCGCTTTTACATTATTCATGGCTTCGGGGTCGTAAGCGTTAACAACAGTACCTTCGGCCAGTAAAGCGTCTATGATGGTCAAAGCCGGTGCTTCACGAATGTCATCAGTATTTGGTTTAAAGGCCAGGCCCCATACGGCAATTTTTCTGCCTTTAAGATCATCGCCGAAATAATTTTTTATCTGTGGCACCAGGTGTAATTTCTGTTTTTCATTTACATCCATCACGGCATCCAGGATCTTAAACTCGTAATTCACTTCAGCTGATGACCTTGCCAGTGCCTGCACATCTTTGGGGAAGCAACTTCCGCCGTATCCTATGCCAGGGAATAAAAATCTTTTGCCAATGCGTTCATCGCTGCCAATTCCTTTGCGTACCATATCCACATCAGCACCTAATAATTCGCACAGGTTAGCGATCTCATTCATGAAAGTGATCTTGGTTGCCAGGAATGAATTGGCTGCATACTTGGTAAGTTCTGCACTTTTTTCATCCATGTAAATGATGGGGTTACCCTGGCGTACAAAGGGCAGATACAATTCATTCAAAGCCTTTTTTGCTCTTTCAGATGTGGTGCCTATCACTACACGGTCGGGCTTCATAAAATC
>JBJTMN010000095.1:0-4247 GCA_046070545.1 Ferruginibacter sp. | reverse complement strand
ACTTTTTTTATGATTCTTTTCGACATGGCAAAAATTAGTTAGTTAAACAACTATTTGATAATTCGAAATTAAGGCATTTGCATTTAAGCGGAAAATAAAAAGCAAAACTTAATACTGCTATGGTTTTAAGGCGATAAAAATGGACTTATCGGCATTCAGCTTCCTTTGGAACAAAAAATTCACCAGGCTAAAGCGGTCATTATCTGTCCAGGTTAAAACCGGATATTGAGGAAAATAGTGCTTAAGAAAACGGCATTGAAAATAATAACACGAGAGGGCGTTGATCTTTGATTTGCTGATCGCAGTTGAGATACTGTCGGCCCTTACATTCAATTCTTCTTTACTCATCTTATATGGGTTAAATAAAGGAATGTAATAAGAAGTGAAAAAATTGCTGTCGCTAAATGCTGTCAGGAGATCAGCCCTGCCGGATTCTACCAGTATCTTGTTTTGCAGGTAATATTTATTGCGGAGTTCAATCAGTGCATGTAAAATTGAAGGCGCATTTAAATTATCCATGTTCTTAATATCCAGCCAGATACCGGCGTTCATTTTTTTTTGCTGATACAACTGTAACAGATCACCGAGGCTATAACCGATATTTTTATCGGGATCATGATGAACAACAAATGATCTTAAAGAGGTATCAAAATAAACATCGCATTCAAAACCTGCAGCATCCGAACTAATCTCATTCATCTGCTCTTTGGTATTAACAGCTTTCTTCCAGTTTTTATCCTTATTCATCAAAAAGCTGCTACTGCCAGGAGACAATACTTCATGCTTTGGTTCAGCAAAATTTTCAGGGAACAAAACCCTTGCCTGCCCTTTATGCCCCAGTACATCAACCAGCAGGTACAGCCCTATAATAAAGGCCATTAGCTTATATTTGTTTTGTGCAACCAACTTCAGCATGTACAGCAACGGTTTTATGAAATCTAAGCACTTATCCTTTTCTGGTAAGGCCGTATGGCAAAATAACAAACCTTTTATCCGGTTCGTTTTGGTTTTGCTGTTAATGTATTCCGTTTTAAAAATAATATTTTATCAGTACAACCACTCATTATTATTTAGCGGATCTGAAACAGTTACATCATTACCGGAAAAACTGCAGCTCATCAAATGGTCACTGGCCGTGGATCTACTCACAATACTGGGCATAAACTCTTTTCTGTTATTCATACTTATGGCTGCAAGGTTCATAACAGAAAAAGTCTCAGCCTGGCTTGTTACTCCCCTGGCATGGCTTATTATCCCGTTTTTTTCCCTGGTCAACAGTGCAGCCATTATCCTGAACCTGGCTGACATATTTTATTTCCGCTTTCATTTTCAGCGTGCAAATACCGACCTGTTTTATGTACTAGACCATCCGCTGAACCGGCTTATACAGCAGCCTTTTTTTATTATCCTTGTTTTTATTCTGATCATCGGAGGCATCACATACCTCATGTTCCGGTTACACATAAAACTTTTCAGATCTTTTATCGGGGGAAATAACTGCAGGCTGGTAACTGCTATTCTATTAATTGTTCTTGGGCTATCCTTGGTGTTTAAAAATTCATCAACCCGTTTGCTGGTACCTGCATACCCGATGGTTCAGTTACCAGCCAACCAGCTTCCATTTGTTCAAAATTCATTTCATACTTTTTTATTTTCTTATTTCAGAAAAGGTGAGGCATTGTTACAAAAAAAATACATGAGTGATGCTGAAGCGGATGCTTTAATGCCCATCAGAAAAATAATGAACAATGATACTGTTGAAGGCAAAAAAAACGTGGTACTTTTTATTATGGAAAGCGTTCCATATGATTTTTTTGATCCGGTAAGTGCCTACAAAGTAAACATCCCCTTCTTTGATTCGTTGCTGCAAAAAAGCACATTCTTCACCCATGCATTTTGTTATGCGCATGAATCCAATAAGGGGATAACAGCAATACTGGCAGGCGTTCCAACACTTTCCGATATTCCGCTGTATCATTCGGCTCACATTAATATGCCCATTACAGCTATTGGAAACGCTCTGAAAAAACAGCAATACCATTCGTTATTCTGTATTGGTGATGAATATGATAATTTCGGATTTGCCAAATGTGCCAACTGGCTGGGTTTTGACAAATATTACAGCATGGAAGATATGCCGGGCTACAAAGATTTACCTAAACATACGATGGGGCTGCAGGATGAGGCCGTGCTTGGCTTTTTTAAACAAAAAATAGATGAGCAACAAAAACCCTTCTTCGCTGTTCATTACAATATCTCTACACATTTTCCGTACGACATACCGGAAAGTTTTGCAAGAAGGTCCCCCATCACTTATAGTGCACCTATGAAGGCTATGCAATACTACGACCACAGTCTGCAGCAGTTTTTTAAGGCTGCAAAAAATGAGCCCTGGTTTGCCAATACAACATTTATTTTCTGTTCAGATCATTGGCTTTTCCCCCAGGGAAAACTGGGACCTTATACCGCTGTATCCGCTTACCGCATACCAATCATTATATACAACCCTACAGTAAATACAAAGAGAACTGATACCAGGCTTGCAAGCCAGTTTGATATAGCAGCAACTGTTTTATCCCTTTCCGGGTACAGGGACAGCATTATCAGCTATGGAAATAATTTACTGGACAGCAGTTCATACAATGGCTGTGTGTTTTCGAGGTCGGGCAGTAGTTTGTACCAGGTTACGGACAGCAGTTATATACTGGGGTTCAATGCAGTTACCAACAAAGCAGAGTTCTTATACAACTACAAAAAAGATATTCAGTTAACCCGGAACCTTACAACAGATAACAATAACCAGGTAATCTTACACAACCTGCTGACAAAAGCCCGGGCATTTTTGCAAAAAGCAAATGCACAATATAACAACAAGGTGTTCAAATAAAAAAGGCCTGCTAAGCAGGCCTTTTTTATTCAGTCTGATTTATTTGATCAATCCTCAAAATATTCTGTAAGATCATTATTGATATAGCCCCATTTACCGGCAGCATTTTTTACCATGATGAAGTCGGTATTTTTTATAGTACGTACTTCAGTGAACCTGGGTAGTAATACCCTGTTGTTTGGAAACACATATCCTTTGTAAATACCGCTGGCTGTAAGCACAAAGCCTCCACCGGTAGAATCATAAGCGATATCAGAATAAACAGGTTCAACAACATTGCTGTAATGTGTGTCTTTAATTCCTGTCTGCCCGTCTTTTGTAAAAATAAAATACGAATTTCCGTTGGCAGCCTTCAAAATATCAAGCCTTGAATTTTCAATGGCAAGGTAAGGTGAACCGGTTCCGAACAGGATCCCTTTCTGGCCATTCTTATCTACTTTCAGGTATACCATCGGGCCAATATTGATCTTTTCTATTGATGAATATTCAAAAGGTACTATCACATCAAACTTGTTATTGAAAACGCCGTAATTATTGTTCCTTACAGCTATGTAATAGGTCTCTTCAGCATTGGCGATGATCTTATAATCACCTGTGATCTTGTCAAACAATTCACTTTTTTGAATGGTGCTGTAATTAGATACAACAGTAACTGTAGCCGGTTTGTCATTATCTGCAACTACCACTTCATTTATTGCAGGACATTTGGCTAACTGGTTTCCTTTAGTATCAATACAGATCTCATAACCGTTTGCCTGCAGTGATGCCCCGGCAAAGAGTACTGTTTTTTGAGTAGCTGGCGCCTTATCCTTTGGATTTGGTTTGGTATCTGAACCGTAAAAACCAAACTGGAAAGCTTTTGCACTAAAGAATTTGAATGGGATCACCACTTTACCTTCCTTGTTTATGTAACCAAATTTTCCGCCTTTTTTTACTGCGGCAAAACCCTCATAAAACCTGTGCGCTTCTTCGTATTCAGGTTTAATAACGATAGATTTGTCCGGGGCGGCATATCCCCAGAGATCGCCTTTTCGATAAGGGATCAATGACATGTCGGCATTCTGTGCAAATACAGGAGCTGCAAATGCCAGAAATAAAACGAGTATTAAATTTTTGCTGTTCATATTAGTAGTTTTAATTTTTCTGTAGACAAAAATAGGTCCAAACAGGAGATAATGACTAAACCGGGTTTCTGTTAACTATCGATTAAGTAAAAAAGTATGAATTATGTAAATTTTTCTCCTACATTTTATAATACACGCCTATCACCCGATCAACTTACCCCGCTGCCGGCATCAATTAAAGTATCAGGGTTCACAAAATGTAGCTTGCCCGTTTTATCTTCTGCCATCAGTATCAT
>JBJTMN010000094.1:0-3427 GCA_046070545.1 Ferruginibacter sp. | reverse complement strand
TGATCCGCCAAATGTTGCCGGCTGGCCTGCTTATTACCAGCAGCCGCAATATCATGAAATATGGATCAACAATGTATTGCTGAAATGTAAACGAAAGCTGGTTGAGTATAAGCCACATATTGTAAGCGCCCACATAATCAGTTGCTGCATCCGGAAATACTACGCCAAACTCCCGGCAGGTGCCTACTAAAATATCAACCGGGCTTTTGATCAGGCATCCCTGGTTGAGCACATCAAAAAAATGTTCGCTCTTGAACAATGCATCAAGCACCGGTTTTATTTCATAATTATTTGTTCTGAAGATCTGTGCCAGAGGCGCTATCACATTGGCTTCTGTGGCCGCATCAATTTCGTAATACACAAACCAGCGGTACAATTTACGGCAGATATGTAAAGAAGGATCGTTGATTGACAGCAGCATCGTCAGCAGATCATTCAGTTCCAGGTCACCGGCGGTAGCTCCTGTGCGGCCGGTAATTACGGTATTGTTATAAAAAGCAGAGAATTGTTTATTCGTTGAGTCATGACGTGAAGAAGTGAACAAAGCTGTATTGGTAGTACCGTTGATCTGCCAGCCTGTTAACACTTTTGCAGCAGCTTTTACATCAGCCTCAGCATATCCCTGCGTTGCATTATCGGCTCCCTTACCTACTACAAAAAGTTCCTGCAATTCCCTGCCGTAATTTTCATCTGGTGCCGTGTTGGTATTGAGGTACCCATTCTGGTAACGCAGCATGCCTGTGTTGGTCGTCATCTCTTTTACAAACTGCTTAAAGTTACCCAGGGCATTTTTGCGAAGCACGGTATTGTTTTGGTAACACCAGATCGAACGGCCAATAACATCTGTTTCTGTAGCAAAATGATTGTGCCAGAAAAGGGTCATTTTTTCCAGGATATTCCTGTCCTGATTAACCATCTGGCCCATCCACCAGTTCCTGTAAGAGCTTAGCCTGTTTGCATCAACACTCCCGTCATTGGTATTGATATTTACCCAGGTTTGACCGGCAGCTATGGCATTATCGGGGTCGGCAGGGTCAACCGAATTGGCATAATTTTTCACGGGGGGCGCCGGTGTAAACTGCGCCAGCGGAACATTCAGCAGGTAATCAACTGCCTGGCTCATGGTCATTGCCGCTAAAAAATCCACATCGGCTTTTTTAGCACCAAACATGGTCCTTTTTAAAAGATGGATCACTTCATTGCTTGTCCAGGGACCGGTATAAGTATTGATACCACTCAATGTCCTGGTTGGTGAAGTGATGGTAACAGGAGCAGCAGGAGCAGTTTTTTTAGCTTTACCTGCAGTAAGAAAATCTCTTCTGTCCATAGCAGTTAATTTGTTGACTATGATGTATAAAAAGTTACGACTAATTTGATCCGATAAAGTTTAATCAGGGAGGGTATATTATATACAATTAACATACCAGATAATGAAGACCTGGTCATGTTTATTTTGCTGCTATGAAGTTAAAATAATTATTGAATATTTTCAATAATTCCAGCAATGCCCTGTCCGCCACCTACACAGGCTGTTACAATACCGTATTTTTTATTCAGCCGCTTCATATCATGGGTAATTTGTATGGTTAACTTACAACCAGTACAACCCAAAGGATGGCCCAATGCAATGGCGCCGCCGTTTATATTTACAATATCAGGATTCAAATCCAGTGTTCTTATTACAGCCAGTGCCTGGGAGGCAAACGCTTCATTGAGTTCTATCAGATCAATATCAGCAAGGGTCATTCCGGCCTGCTTCAACACTTTAGGTACCGCTTCAACAGGGCCCACACCCATAATGCGTGGATGCACGCCGGCACTGGCACAATTCACCAAACGGGCAATAGGTTTTAAGCCCAGTTCATTCACCATTTTTTCGCCCATCACAATTACAAACGCAGCGCCATCACTGGTTTGTGAAGAGTTGCCCGCTGTAACCGAACCACCCATAGCAAAAGCAGGTTTCAATTTTGCCAACCCTTCGGGTGTCGTATCAGCACGAACCCCTTCATCGGTATCAACTATAGAATCTCTTTTTTGTTTTTTGCCCTTGGCATCCAGGTAAACTTCGTTAACAGTTATTGGTAAAATACCGGATTTAAAATAACCTTCCTTAATGGCATTGCCTGCTTTTAAATGGCTGTTATAACTGAACATGTCCTGGTCTTCCCGGCTAATGTTGTATTCGCTTGCAACTGCTTCGGCTGTAAGCCCCATACTTAAATAATAATCAGGTTCGGTTTCTGCTATGGTATAAGAAGGAACAGTTTTCCAGCCGGCTGTAGGCACCAGGCTCATACTTTCGGTACCGCCAGCAATGATACATTCGGCCATACCACTCCTGATCTTTGCTGTAGCCATGGCTATACTTTCCAGGCCGCTGGCGCAATACCGGTTAATGGTAATACCCGGCGCATGAATACCAACTGCCCTTGCAGAGATCATCCTGCCTACCTGTAAGCCTTGCTCAGCCTCAGGAACCGCGTTACCCACGATCACATCATCCACTCTTTTTACATCCAGTTGCGGTACGCTTGCCAGCAACCCTTTAATTACATCTACCGCCAGGTCATCGGGCCTGAAAAAACGAAACCCTCCTTTTTTACTTTTGGTAATGGCTGTTCTGTATCCTGCTACTATATATGCTTCCTGCATGTTTGATAAGTTTATAGTTTGTGATTGGTGGTTTGTTGTTGTGAGCGTTTATAATTTGAAAAGCGTTCATTTATCAGGAAGCTTAACTACAAACCACAAACAATTAACCACAAACCAAAAATGGTTGTTTATGCAACTTTATATACCAAAGTTATAATTTCTCATTGAAAACAAAAAACTGATTGTGTTAACTTATTTTTGCGCCAATGTACAAGCTGCTTCGCTCCATTTTATTTTGTTTCGATCCCGAATGGGTTCATTATTTTTCAATGAATTGGCTGATGTTCCTGTGCAGGATCCCTGGAGTGAAAAACATCATCATTGCATGCTTCAGGCCTAAGGAAAATACTCCATATTCCATATTCAATATTCAATTTCCCAATAAGGTTGGCCTGGGTGCCGGTTTTGATAAAAATGCCAGGTACCTCAACGAACTGGAAGCACTGGGTTTTGGTTTTGTAGAGATAGGGACGGTAACTCCGCTGCCACAGGCCGGAAATGATAAACCCCGTTTATTCAGGTTACCCAAAGACAAAGCACTCATTAACCGTATGGGTTTTAATAATGATGGTGTAGAAGTGATTGTAAAAAGATTACAAGCCTGGAACCTGAAAAACGAACAACGAAAAACGGCCAACAGCCAACACCTCATCATCGGTGGAAATATTGGCAAAAACAAGATCACCCCTAACGAAGATGCCTGGAAGGATTATGAAAAATGCTTTATAGCCCTGCATAACTATGTGGATTATTTTGTGGTGAATGTAAGTAG
>JBJTMN010000093.1:0-2488 GCA_046070545.1 Ferruginibacter sp. | reverse complement strand
CATTCTTTAGTGACCGGGAAGAAGCATTCTTACTGGCTTCAGCACCTAACACAAAATTCAACCTGAACCTGGAATATAATTTTAAGAAGTTTGGGGTAGGTACACATCTTACTTATTTTGGAAAAATTAAACTGATGGGTTTTGGAGATGCTACTGCCGATAATCCAAACCAGACAGGTATAAACCCAATGGTACCAACAGATGCAGATCCCAATGTGTATGTACCTGAAGTATTCGACTTTAAAGCAAAGCTGGTTACCGATGTGTATGCTTCTTTCCGTGCAACAAAAGCTATCACTTTCTTTGTGGGTGTAGATAACGTGTTTAACGTACATCCTAATTTAGGGGTGAACCAACAGGCAAAAGGCTGGTTTGGGGATAATGAAAGCGGTGGTCCATGGGATAGTGTGCAAATGGGCTTTAATGGAATGCGGATGTTTGGCAAAGTGTCGTTTAACTTCTGATAAAAACTTTTATTTACCTGGTCCCACAAAGACACAAAGAACGCAAAGACAGAAATCAATAAATTTTCTTTGTGTATTTTGTGGCTTTGTGGGATTTTTATTTTTAAAATTGTGTTTATGAAAAAATATCTCGCCTGCCTGGTTTTGTTTCTTGCTTCGCTGCAATTTGCTTTTGCACAAAAAAAGATCGTTGTTTTTCAGTCTGATTTTGGGTTAAAGGATGGAGCCGTATCTGCCATGAAAGGTGTTGCCATGGGAGTTTCACCCGATCTTAAATTATTTGACCTAACGCATGAGATCCCGGCTTACAATATCTGGGAAGCGGCTTATCGGCTTGAGCAGACTGTTATGTACTGGCCTGCAGGAACTGTTTTTGTTTCTGTTGTTGATCCTGGTGTTGGCACCAGCCGCAAATCGGTTGTGCTGAAAACAAAGAGCGGTCATTTTATTGTAACGCCGGATAACGGTACACTTACTTTGATCTCAGAGTCATTGGGCATAGAAGCGGCCAGGGAAATTGATGAGGCAGTAAATCGCCGTAAAGGTTCAGAAAAATCCTACACTTTTCATGGACGTGATGTGTATGCATACACTGCAGCAAGACTGGCAGCAGGTGTCATTTCTTTTGAACAGGTTGGTAAAGTGTTGCCGAATGAAGTGGTAAAGATTCCCTATCAGAAAGCCGTATTGGAAAATAAGAAGATCAAAGGTACTATTTCAATACTTGATGTGCAGTATGGAAATGTCTGGACAAATATTCCTGCAGATCTTTATAATCAGCTGCAGGTAAAGCCGGGTGATAACTTACACGTGGTAATTTACCAGGGAAAACAAAAGAAGTTCGAAGCTGATATGCCTTACGCCGAAACTTTTGGCGCAGTGGCAAAGGGTAAACCGCTGGCTTATCTCAACAGTTTGTTACAACTTTCATTTGCATTGAATATGGGTAATTTTTCAGCTGTCCATAAAGTTTACAGTGGCAGCGACTGGCTGGTTGAAATTACAAAGGCAGTACGCTAAAAATTAAAAATCATGTTAAATCGGCATGGTTTTTTAGTTGAAGCCCTGGCGGGTTAACAATATTTGCTTTTTATTTTAGTTTAAACCTATATCTTGACGGCAGGTTTACGAAGCCTGAAACTATTGGTCACCAAAATAATAATATGCAAACTAAAACAAGCTTAAAAAAAGGAGCTGCATTATTCAGCAGCGTTTTTGGTTCATGTACTTTAGTTTTTATTATAGCATTTAGCTCCTGTGTTAAAGACCCTGTTGGGGGCGGTGGAACAGGTGGAGGAGGTACCGGTGGTGGTGGAAGTACTTTGGCACAAAGAATTATTTTAGATACAGCCTATGGATCTGATCCAAACCAGAAGATGGATATTTATTTACCTGCAGGCAGAACTTCTGCAACAAAAGTGGTGATATACATTCATGGTGGCGGATGGGAAAGCGGAAGTAAATCAGATCCCGAATACCAGCAGCATAAAGAATTTTTAAGGCAGAAATGGCCTGATGCAGCAGTTGCTACCATCAACTACCGGCTTACGAGCGATCCTGCTGTTCATTACACACAGATCATGAGTGATATTACCAGTGCAGTTAACCTGATGGTGAACAGTAAAGCCAATTTTGTCATTTCTGATACACTAACAATGGTTGGGGCCAGCGCAGGAGCTCATCTGGCCATGTTGTACACTTATAAATACAACACAAATAATTATGTAAAGGCGGTTGCTGATTTTTTTGGCCCGGCCAAACTCAGCGACTGGAGTTGGTACAACAGCTTCAATCCCTGGGTTGGTAAAGCAGTAAAAGATGTATTAATTCAGTTTAACGGGGCACCCTGGGATGTGCCGCTCTACGATTCCAACAGCCCGTATTCGGTAGCAACGGCTCAATCAAAGCCTACTATCATTTTTCATGGTACCCTTGATGTAATTGTACCATTATACCAAAGCCAGTGGATGAGGGCACAGTTGAATACATTGGGTGTACCTAACGAATACCACGAGTATTTTGAC
>JBJTMN010000092.1:0-5901 GCA_046070545.1 Ferruginibacter sp. | reverse complement strand
CCCAGTTCCCTTTCCAGTCCCGGTATATCAATCTGGGTTCCCTTACGTTTGGCAAGGTCCATCATGGTAAGGGCCACTACCACCGGAATGTTCAGGTCAATTATTTGAGAGCAGAATAAAAGATTGCGTTTTAAATTACTGGCATCGGCCACCAGCAAAACCATGTCTGGCTTTATGGTCTCATCCTGGTTTAACAATACCCGGTATGCCACCCATTCATCGGCCCGTTTAGGGTATAAGCTGTAAGTACCCGGTAAATCGATGATGGTAGCAGAAAGATCAGCCGATATTCTGCTCTGCCCCATTTTCTTATCTACTGTAACGCCTGGAAAATTTCCAACCTGTTGGTTTAAACCAGTCAAATAGTTAAACAGCGAACTTTTGCCGCTGTTTGGGTTGCCTACTAACGCTATGTTTATCTTTTTAGCCAATATTACCTGCAAAAATAACGGTAAACCACCTTATGGGGTTACGAATTGAGAAAGTTGAAGTAGCGATGCGGAAATTCTTATTTTCCGGGTCATATTAATTTTTACATTCTATTTACAGATTTAGCAAATTGCTGAATTACCTTTGCCATTCTTCAACAAACGCATTTACATGAAACGTATTCTTTGGTTGCTCCTGCTTGTATCAACAATTGCAACAGCACAAAAAAAGAAAAAAGCGCAGTTAAAGGCCGATAACCTGGTAATCAGTTCTCTTAAAAGCAATATTGGTTTCCTGGCAGATGATAAACTGGAAGGAAGAAGGACCAGAACAGCGGGTGAAAAACTTGCTTACGAATACATCAGTAAAAAGTTTGAAGAAGCCGGCCTGGAACCCAAAGGTGAAAACGGCAGTTTTATTCAGCAGTTTGATGTGAATGAAGGCAGGGAAATAAAACCAGCCAGTTTTCTTACAATCAATGGCTTTAACCTGCGGCTTGATATAGACTATTTCCCTTTGAGTTTTAGTGCAAATGGAAAAGTTACTTCTTCTGCAGCCATGGCTATGCCCCAGGCTGAGGCAGTTTGGTTCTGGGATCTGAAAGAAACCCTGGAGCAAAACAAGAATAACCCGCATTTCGACCTGGAAGATGCCATTGTTAAAAAAACGGATAAGGTTGCATCAAAGGGCGCTTCAGCTTTACTTATTTACAACAGTTCTGATATTAAGGATGAACTAAAGTTTGATCCGAAATCTAAAACAGAAGCCACCAAGATCCCGGTACTGTACATCAGCAAGGAAATGAAAAAAAGGTTTTTGACTGATGAACTGAGTTTTGTTGATTATAAACTGGAAGTTGCTATTGGCGATAAAAAAAGGATCGGGCACAATGTAATAGGCTATATAAACAATGGCGCTGCCAATACCATCATCCTGGGAGCTCATTACGATCATTTGGGTTATGGTGAAGATCACAATTCTTTATACGCCGGAACTGTTCCTATGATCCACAATGGCGCTGATGATAATGCAAGCGGCACTGCAGCCCTGATTGAGTTGAGTAAACTGCTTAAAAACTCCAATTTAAAAAACAATAATTATCTCTTCATATCATTCTCCGGTGAGGAGCTGGGTTTGTTTGGCAGTAAGTACTATACCGAGCATCCGGCCATCGATCTTGCCAATACCAATTACATGATAAACATGGATATGGTGGGCAGGCTGAATGACAGTACACATGGCTTTACCATTGGCGGCTACGGCACTTCGCCTGTATGGGGGCAGGAACTTGTTGCCAACGACAAATATTTTAAAATAAATTTCGACAGCAGCGGCACCGGGCCCAGTGACCATACTTCTTTTTACAGGAAAGATATTCCCGTGCTCTTTTTCTTTACCGGCGCACACAGCGATTATCATAAACCCAGTGATGATGCGGACAAGATCAACTACACAGGAGAATTACAGCTGCTGAAATATATTTACGGGGTTATTGAAAAAACAAATGATAAAGGCAAACTGGCTTTTACCAAAACCAGGGAAGCGCAGCAGATGGGCAAACGCAGTTTTAGTGTTAGTATGGGTATCATGCCAGACTATACCTTCAGTGGCACCGGCGTAAGGGCCGATGGCATCAGCGAAGGCAAACCGGCTGAAAAAGCCGGATTAAAGACCGGGGATGTAATTATACAGATCGGTGAATATAAAATACCCGATGTACAGGGATATATGCAGGTATTGGGTAAATTCAAGAAAGGAGATGCTACCAAAGTGACGGTAAAAAGAGGAGCAGAAGAAAAGGTTTTTGATGTGGTTTTTTAGATAATACACATGAAATTAAAAATTGACAACGAAGCATTGGCCGAAGAGTTTTTTGAAGACTCTGTGCTGCTGGGCATTGTTGCACCTGTTAAAGATTACCAGTTCAGCTGGCAGTTAAACCAGTTTCTGGGACTCGATTTCAGGGTGAATAACGATATAGAGATACAGCTTACCAAAAAGCAGCGAAAATACTTTTTCAGCATTTATGAATATGCTTTGCCGGCCATCAGCCTGACTCACTATTTATACAACAATGAAAACGACGGCGAATATTTGTTGCCCGAATTCAAGCATCTTGATTTTTTGTGGCTTATAAAAGGAGACCCTGTGCCTGCAGAAGAATTGAAAGTGCTGATACAATCCATCCGTAGTTTACCAGGCGTGCAACTGGTTAATGAAATGACGAATGAAAAGATAAAGCACAAGCAGCATCTTATATTTTAACCCCCTCTGAACTTCGTTCGTTCCCTTAGCAGGGAACCTGAAAGGGGAACTGTGGTTCAATATTTGTTACTGTGCTTAATATTAAACTCATATTATTATGTGGAAAGAAGAAAATAACAGTCTCTATAAAAAATTTCAGTTCAAAGATTTCTCTGAGGCTTTTGCCTTTATGACAAAGGTTGCACTGGCTGCAGAAAAAATGGATCATCATCCGCTTTGGAAAAATGTATATAGCAAGGTAGAGATCTGGTTAAGCACGCACGATGCGGGGGACATTGTAACTGATAAAGACCGCAAGCTGGCAGCTATCATTGATAGTTTACTTCCCGGTCTTCCGCAGATAGTTGATTAATGCTACCAAAGAAACCAGGGTCCAGCTTAGTTCTAATACTACAAAAGGAATATACCCGATCAGCCAGGATGCCAGGCAAGCGAGACCTGCGCCTGCAATATTCATCACTATATACACCAGGCTGTTGACACCCATCTTTGTAAACAGGTTCAGCAGAAATGCCAGTAACAAAATAGCAACGCCGGCAGATCCTATCAGGTCATTTGTATTCATTGCAAAATTGCGTTAGTGCCTATTTTGTTTTTATCTCCTTCAACGCAATATAAAATCCATTCTTCATCCGCAGGATGATGGGCATTTTTGCAGAATTGGAAAAAGTAAAATAAACCTGGTCTTCCGCTGGCGCACCGGCAGCATTCACATCGTTGGCTGTAAATTCTTCAACGGTCTCTTTTTCGCCATTCACGATTATTTTCAGTTCTGCGGGATCTTCTTTGGTAACTGCCATTTTTTTAGGGGCTTCATTAGTGTTCATTTTCAGCATTACACTTTTTGTACCTTTGGTCAGTCCTGTAAAAGTATTCTTGCTTATCCAAACGCTCAGGGTATTATCGTCCAGTGTTTTTGCTCCCGGCGAAAAATAGTTATATAACGTGCTGGCAGATATCATAGCAGGGGCAGTATGTGTAATAGTGCCGTTACTTTTGTTATCGTTTGTCATCTCCCAATCAAATATCAAAGCTGGTACCAGGGCCTTTACTGTAACTATAAAATCATATTTCTGTTCACCTGCCTCAACAGCATATATGAGTTTGGTGCCGGGCTTAATAAGTGTTTGCAGGTTAACCTGCGCAAAAGAAAAGATGGATAAAAGCAAGGAAACAAAAACAAGGAATGTCTTTCTCATAAAAATTATTTATTACAGGTTTACAATTGGTTTTAAATGAACCAGGTTACTATTTATAGTTTAACAAAAACTGTTTTGTCAGCAAGTTCTTTCATTTTGCCGATCGGCGTCGAAAAATTTTCCATCCCGTTTTGTTTTAATACCTGTTGTACATCTTCTACAGCACTTTCATCAACTGCAATCAATAATCCGCCATTGGTTTGCGGGTCGGGCAATAAATTAAACGCTTCCATAACATTCACTCCTTTTTCAAAAGCAGTTTTTGTACTGTAACTGTTCCAGTTGCGGTAAGTTGCATCAGGAACAATCCGCTGCGCCAGGTATTCTTTTACACCTTCTGCAACAGGCAATGCCGAATAGTTTATTTCTGCTGAGCAGCCGCTTCCCCCGGCCATTTCAATTAAATGACCAAGCAAGCCAAAACCGGTAACATCAGTCATGGCTGTAACACCATCAATTTTCCCTAAAGCTTCGCCAATCTTATTTAGCTGTATCATCTGGTCTATCATCACAGCTACATGCTCTTCCTTTATCAAACCTCTTTTTTGAGCTGTAGATAAAACACCAACCCCTAATGGTTTGGTAACAAAAATCAGATCCCCGGGCTTTGCCGTATTATTTTTTTTCAGGTTTTTAATATCAACCATACCGGTTACTGCCAGTCCAAAAATAGGTTCGGCACTATCTATACTATGCCCGCCGGCTAAAGGAATTCCTGCTTCTTCACAAATTTTACGGCTCCCATCCAAAACCAGTTGTGCAAGTTCGGCAGGAAGTTTTTCAACCGGCCAGCCCAGTATTGCTACTGCCAGTAAAGGTTTACCACCCATGGCATATACATCACTGATGGCATTGGCACTGGCTATACGGCCAAAGTCAAACGCATCATCAACAATGGGCAAAAAAAAATCGGTGGTTGAAATCAATGCTGTACCATTGCCCAGGTCATACACTGCTGCATCATCTTTGCTGCTGTTGCCCACCAGCAGATTGCTATCGGCCGGCATTACAACAGTTGTTTTCAATATCTCATCAAGTACTTTGGGTGCAATCTTGCAGCCGCAGCCTGCGCCACGGGAGAATTGAGTTAATTTAATTTTACCCGGCTCCTCATTTTCTACATTATTTTCCATGCTATTTTTGTTTTTAGATTTTGTCAGATTACCTGCATCAATGTTCCTTTCTTTTGAACACAATTGCCGAATTCTTTTTTAAATCGCCGCTGAAGCGTATCTCATATCTTTCTTTGCCATCGTTCACGATCAGTAATCCTGTATTGGGTGGTAATGATCCCAGGTTTTCGGCATACATCACAATCTGTATACTGTCGGTAATGTCTTTTGTATAAATTGTTTTACGAACAGCATTGGTGCTAAGGCCAATCATTGGCATGATCACCTTACCATTCATTAAAACACTCACTGTATCACCATCCACTTCCCCGTTATCGTACAAGGTAATTACCAGGCTGTCGGATGTGTAATTAACCCGCTGGATGGTTTCTATCTGCCTGCCATTAATATCTGCTGCCGGCTGTTTAGGCTTTGTTTCCTGTGGTTCCTTCGGTTTCTGTGGTTCGTTCTTTACAATAACCTCTTTGGTTTCTGCATTTTCTTTTTCTTTGGCCGGTTTGGTTTTTACCGGTTTCTCTTTTGCTTGCTTTTTCTCTTCAGCAGGTTTGGGTTTTACAACTGCTACAGGCTGTTCCGGCGCAACCTCTGCTTTTACAACAACAGCTTCTGCTGCTGGTTTTTCCGCTGGTATAAATGAAAGGTCGTTATCCAATCCCAACACTTTTAGTTGCTTTACCAGCGGCGATTCTTTAAAATCAATTTTCTTTTCAACATGAATATAACCCGTAGCCGGTGCATATTCCTTTGTCCGGTTAGTTGCAAACATCCCTTTTAATACCAGCACGTCATTCGTCATCTGAAAGTTGAGTACGTTTAAAACATAAACTCCTTTGGGAGGTTTGATGGGATAATTATTATCCAGCAGTTTCACATCC